>JAOTSC010000143.1 GCA_030247525.1 bacterium
TACTACTATCCTTTACGCCATCGGACATTTTTTGCCGATGTACGGTTCCTCCAGTAGTTCGTGAATCGCGTAGCAGGTCACGAACATTTCCATCGGGCGACCCAGAGGGTCTGCCCCTACTGGAATACTTGTCAGACAGGATTGTCTGACCTACACCTGTAACTGCGGGCGTGCGCGGCTCGCCCCTACTGTCGGACAGACAGGGGCGTCTGTCCCTACTACTATCCATTTCGCCATCGGACATTTTTTGCCGATGTACGGTTCCTCCAGTAGTTCGTGAATCGCGTAGCAGGTCACGAACATTTCCTGCGGGCGTGCGCGGCACGCCCCTACTGTTCCCTGTCTCCGGTTCCCTGCTCCCATTATCCAAATGGGATTGCTTCGGCGCAGGGCGCTCTCGCAATGACAATCCAGTTTCCCGATCCCCGAACCCCGAAATCCGATCCCCCTCTAACCCCTCCACGGACATCCGAATTTGGGACGGATCGAAACCGGGATGGACAATGAAATCGAATTCAAGTTTCCCATCGTTTTCATACCATTCAACATCAATCCCATCCCACACCTCACGATAAACAACCGTAGAGAAATTCCTACAATTCGGTGCCCACTTTGACGAATCATTCCCTAGGAAATAATTATTCTTCCACGGCAGCTCTCCGTGTGCTTCGACACTTTGTGCTGACGCACGGTGTAAGGTGGAAAAAGATTGGTGTAAGGTGTAAGGTGAAGGGTGTAGGGTAGAAAAAGACTGGTCAAGGTTCTCGGAATTATTTTTTGTTGACCTTTCACCATTCACCTTTGACCCTTCACCATTCACGAAGTGAAACTTCAGGGCGTGCGACTTCATCGGATGATTCTTTTGTGGATGACGGCGTAGCAATTCGGGTAAGTCGTTTTCATTGGGCGACCCAGCGGGTCTGCCCCTACCCGAATAGTCGTCGGACAAGAATGTCCGACGTACGGCGTCACCTGCGGGCGACCCAGAGGGTCTGCCCCTACCCAGCTCTCTGTTCCCTGTCCCCTGTTCCCTGCTCACAAGGAGAGTAATTCCATCACGTTCGAGGAACCACGTCATCCCATTCTTTGCTTGACATTTGTACAGCACGCGGGAATCCCATTGCCCTTTGTTTTCAGTAAAGAAGAACGGTTTCGGAATGGGTGTAGATGTAGCAGGATTTTGCGAGCGATGGGAAGCAGAGAGAGCATCCGTAGCGATTGAGTAGATCGGTACACCGCAAAAAAGTACGAAGAGTAACCGAATAGCAAACATCCGCATCGCAACCTCCCGGAATCTTTGAAGTAATAGCAATGTACTAACAGTGGTTTTTTAGTCAAAGGGTTTTCCCATTGAAAGTAAACTCACGAAGAAAAGGGCGGCGACCAACCACCCCTACGATATGGGTTTGGAAACCCGCCCCAACAAAAATTGTTGGGCGAATTGCAGTTCGCCCCTACGGTACAGGTTTCGAAACCCGTAACCACCATCATGCATAACAGGCGGGCGTGGGAGCCCGCCCCTACTCAAAACAAAAGGGCGGCTGCCAGCCGCCCCTTCTATCGAATAATCTCAGTTATTTATCCGTGGTCATGACCTTTGTGGTCGTCTTTCTTCGCGCCTTTCTTCGGTGGCGTACCGGCTTTACCGGGAGCGCCTTTCGGGGCTTTTGGTGCCGGTGGGGTCTTCCACTCTTCCCCCTTCTTATTCAACATATCGAAGCTACCCTTCCATTGACCAAAAATGTCGGGGCGGTTATCGACTTTGAATAAGACTTGTTGATCGTTCGAGGGGTGTTTTGCAAAGACCACCGAATGACTTGAATTGTCCTTCAATGTGAAGTTGAATGTAACCAACGGTTCCGCAAACGATGCGATTCTGACCACACTATCGGGCGGGAAATCACCGATATTGAGTCGCACCAATCCGCTGATTACACCGGTGCGTACATTGTCGTCCGGCATAATCTTCTTGTTGCCAATATCGACCATCCACGTCGTATCGTCCTTTGCTAACGTCCAGCCGCCTTTATCAAACTTCGCAGTCACTGCAAGTAGCGAGTCGTCGGGAATATTAAAAATCCGGCGGTCGCGCCAATCGTCGGGACGTTTCACGAGGTAGGAGCGAATTGAACCCTTCACCAAATAGACATTTTTGTCGCCCGGTTTCCGCATGTGGGTATGCCGCCACGTCGCACCGAGTGATCCCACCACAAACTCAACCTTCTCTTTACCTGTGTTGATTGTGATGAGAGCGCCTTTTTCATCGTCGACTTCAAAGTCTTTGTACTTGGTTGGATCTTCCGTGACGATATACTCGACTTCCAATGTATCGATGGAATTGAGCATATTCGTCATCGCCCAAGCTTGTACCGGCCAGTCGACCGGTTGCTTCATCCGCCACTCGCCACCTTCTTTTTTGAGCAGCGTGGTAGTTGTACCCTGCTTAATGCTAATCTCGGATATCTTCGTCGTATCGACCAGCAAGAAGACATCGTCCGGGCGTTCAATCCGGCGGTCCCGCATCAGCAGCAATATTAGAATTACCGCGAGCGCGCCAAAAATTATGATGAGTGTTTTGTTGCTCATACTTCTGTCTCCCATACCTTCCGGCGCTTCGCACTCTGCCACCGCCAGATCCCGAACAGGACAAGCAGTGCCACCGGAGCGAGCATCAAGCCATACTTAATAAGGGTTCGTTTCGCCGGTGCAATTTCCTTAATCGGACGAACAGTCGCGTCGCGGGTACGAATTTCGAGCAACGATTCATCCTGTGCCAACCAGTCGATGGTGTTGAGGATAAAGGCACGATTACCGGGCGACTGCGCAAAACCGTCCATCAGGAAGTTTCCTTCTCCCACAACGACACAACGGGTTTCTTTGGAATCCTTCGGGATATCCGACACTATCGGTTTGCCGGTGCTATCGACGGGAACCGACGTTGATTTGTAATACGAGGGGAAGACACCGCTGAATGCTGCCGCTAATGCAAACGGACCTTCAGTGAAATCTTTCGCCGTACGTTTCGTTAATGGATTGATATCGAAACGTCCGCGTTGTTGATACGCTTTGTTGGTGGTACGGGCGATAACCTGTACCTTTAATCCCTTGCTGGCACCGTCGGACGTGTCGATGCCCGATGGGAAGAAGAAATCGAGTTGCTGTAAATCTTTCACTACTGGCAACGCACGGTTCAGATTAATCGCATTCGGGAAGAATGGATAGTTGATTTGGTTCTGGAACATGAACATTCCTTGTTGCTGGGTAACCATGATGTACCCGCAACGGGAATCGCCAACCAAATTCTCCTCAACCGGCATACCGACACCGCGCAGCCAATTGAATAACTCACTTTCGACCCGAGTCGCGCTGCCATTACTCAAATCGGCATTCGCCCGACCGGCAGCAACCAATAACTTACCGCCATTCATCAGATACTGGTCGAGATGTGCGACCATTCTGCTATCGATTTGCGAAGTAGGACGGATCACCAAAAGAATGTCGATATCACTCGGAACCGGTTGGGCGAGTGAAACGGTCTTCACTTTGTAGGTTTTTTCCATCGCCGCTTGCAGTTTCCGCATATCCTGTTGGAACGTCGGAGCGCCACCATCAGTTACATAACCAATCGTCGGTTGTTTTGCCAGCGTCAACTTGCGAATCGCAATGGTTAACTCATATTCGAGGTTCGTAGTCGATTGCACCACCGGCAACGTTTCGCGCTTCTCACCGTACAGAATCACGAGACCCATGTAGACTTTGCGAGCTTCGACGCGGTCGTTTTGCATGATGTCGACTTGTACCGGAGGAATCTGGAAACTGTTCGCTTCCTTCTCCAGTTTTTCTTCGGTTCCCGGATCGACAAATTGATACTCGAATTTCCCTTTTCCATACGCTTGATAATCATCCAGCAAATCGCGGAGGAACTTCGCATTCTGATTATAGGGCGCCGGAAGATTCGGCGTGAAGTAGCACTTCACTACCATCTTCTTGTCGAGCGTTGCGACCGCGTTCTTGGACGCTTTTGCAAGGGTATAAACATTATTGGCGGTGAGATCGACCCGGAAGAACAACCGGTACATAACTAAGTTTGCGACGATAAAGATCGCGGCAAGCAGGACGACCCGCACCCACGGGTTTTGTTGTTTGTTCGTTTTCATCTTACCGTTTCCGCCCTTCCAGCACTGCTACCGAAGCGCCAAGCATGACTACGATGAGACTTAAGTAATATAGAATGTTACGGGTATCGATTACCCCGCGTCCGATATTCTCGAAATGGTAATCGATGGCGAGATATTGCAACACCGAGCCCATCACCGGGGGGACATACATTAATACCTTATCGAACATGAAAAAGAGAAACGAAATCGCCAGACCGACGATGAATGCGACCACCTGATTCTCGGTCAGCGAACTTCCAAGCAATCCAATCGAGAGGTACGCCGCTCCCATCAGCAGCAATCCAAGATAACCGCCAATGAACGGACCTTCGTCGATGTCGCCCAGAAAGGAAATCACAATGCCGAATGGCGCGGTAAATGCCAGCGCAGTTGCCAGCAAAACGACTGCGGCAAGGAATTTTCCGACAATGATTTCGGAATCGCGAATCGGCATTGTCACCAGCCATTCGATGGTGCCGGATTTTCGCTCTTCGCTGATGAGCCGCATCGTAATCGCCGGCGCAAAAAACATGAAAATCAACGGTGCGATTTGAAAGAGTACGCGTAAATCGGCAGTTCCTGCTAAAAAGAGATTGGTCGACATAAACCAACCCGATATTAGAAGGAATACGCCAATCACGACGTAGGCAATCGGTGAGTTGAAGTAGGTCTTCAACTCCTTACGCATGATCGGTAGCACATTATTCATGGTTCACCATAGTTAAAATTGATTGGTAATGGTCGCTTTATCGACCAGTATCGAAACATATTTATTGGGCATATTACCACGCCCCAACAGACTTATGCGGCTTTCGCAGCATCGTCGCGGGTGAGTGATTGGAACACCGTTTCGAGCGAAGCGCCTTCTTTGCGCAGTTCGGTTAACGGCCAATCATTTTGAGCGGCAATCCGGAAAATCTCATTCCGAACATCCGCCCCTTCCCGGGCTTCTACCCGCAGTTGCCAGCCGCCGCCGGGTACTGCACCGACTTCGCGTACCGTTCCGACCCGCGGCAATTGCCGGAGCATACCAGTTGCATCAGGTACCGGCAACGCAAACTCGACAGTTACCAACCCCTGTCCGGAGAACTGGGCGACAACGTCGTTGGTCGCGCCATCGGCGACGATTTTCCCGCGATGAATAATCACGACCCGGTCACAGGTCGCTTCCACTTCGGGAAGAATATGAGTTGAGAGAATAACGGTTTTGCGTTGACCGAGTTGTTTGATAAGCGAGCGAATTTCGATGATTTGATTCGGGTCGAGTCCGACGGTTGGTTCATCGAGGATGAGAATTTCCGGGTCATGGATTAGCGCCTGCGCTAAACAGACGCGTTGCCGGAATCCTTTGGACAACTCTCCGACCCGCTTCTGCACCATCTCACCTAATGCGCAGACTTCGACCATCTCACGCACCCGGCGTTCCCGCTGATCTTTGGCGATTCCGCGAAACTCCGCCGCTAACCGGAGATAGTCGACCAGATTTAAATCGTGATAAAGTGGTGCGGATTCCGGCATATAACCGATTTTCCGCCGCACTTCCAACGACTGTTCGACGACATCCAATCCATCGACGACAATCCTGCCCGTCGTTGGCGGCATGTAACACGTAATCATTTTCATGGTGGTGGTTTTTCCAGCGCCGTTAGGTCCCAGAAAACCGACCACTTCGCCGCGTTCGACTTGAAAGCTGATCGCATCGACCGCTTTAAACGAACCGTAATTCTTGGAAAGGTTTTCGATTGAAATCATAGGGTTTCATCCGATTCTGGTTAAGGTCATTTTTTGACCGATTCATTTGCGCGACGGGGTTGCCGTCGTTTCCTGCCATAATAGATTTCTTTGAACACAAGATACTACACCGGGTACGACACTTTTTTACGCCCGAATCAACGATTTGGTTCCTGGAATTTAAGGTGTTGGATTTTCAAAGTTCCAGTTGATTCGTTCGGAGGTTTCCCCCGCCGTTAAGGTTAGTTGCACAATCCGTGGCGGATACTTGGGATTCACTAATTTCACAGTCACGGTACCGGGTTTCACGGCAATCGGCGTTGCTACTGGTGTGCTTGCCACTTTCGTTCCGTTAATGTAAATATCCGCCCACGGGTCAATATGTCCGATTTTCACGGCACCTACTTCCCGCCACAACTCGACATGCAAACGCTCAACTTCGTAGGGGTGAATCGTAACGCGCTTTGTTATCAGGGGGAACTTCGGATTCGTCAAGCGAATGATATGCTCCCCTTCTTCCAATTCTATCGCATTTGCAATCGGCAACGTCTCTTTAATCCCGGTATCGGTTTCGAGAACTGCCCACGGATCGCTGGTGATGCGCAAAAAACCATTGACTTTTACCTTAGCGGTTTTTAATTCCGATGGTTTAGTATTGGTTTCGGTGGTTCGGGGACGTGTCGCAGGTACCGAAACGATTCCGTCACTTTTCACCGGTTGTTTGGTTGAAACTGGCGGTTTGGTTGTGGTGTCTTTTGCCGTTGGTATTATTCTCGATGTATCGAGAGGAATGACACTCGCGATGGTATCGGCGGTTTTCACAGGGATCGTATCCTGGGTTGAAGCATCCTGTGCAACATTTTGGAACCGATTGTGCAGCAGCATCGCAATCGCGGCAACCGCCAGCATCACCAGCCCCCAAGCAATGATACTGCGATGACGACGGAGCGGGATACGGGTCGTGCGCGGCATTCGGAAACCAGCGGGATCGGAAATGTAATCGCGAATAAGAACCGGATTTTCCGCCCATTGGTAGATCGTTAAAATCGAGCGGATTTGTTTTGCGACATCCCCTGCAGTAGCTGGCCGATTCTTAGGATCTTTTTCCAACAGTTTCAGCACCAGTTTATCGATTTCGGGGGGAATGTCACGTACTTTCGCCGACGGTTTCTCTGGCATTTTACTTAATACCAGATGCAGACTTTCCGAAAATGTCGTTCCACTGAAGATTCGCTCACCAGTCAATAACTCATAGCAAGAAGCGCCTAATGCAAATAAATCGGTACGGGCATCGACTTTTCCGCCGGTGATTGTTTCCGGCGCCATAAATGACGGGGTTCCGATTACCATCCCCTGTTGAGTAATCGAGGGAGACTCTTTGAAGAGCGCTAACCCAAAATCCGAAATTTTAATTCTACCGTCTTTACTGACGAGGATATTCTCCGGTTTGATGTCGCGGTGAATCACCTCTTGCATGTGAGCGACTTCAAGTCCCTTGAGAATCTCGAGCATCACCAGCATCGCAATCGGCGCCGGAAGGGAACCGCCGCGCTTCAAGATTTGACTGAGATTATACCCATCGACCCATTCGAGTACGAGATACACCGCTTCCGCGGTCGCGCTATAATCATAGATATTGACAATATTGTCTTGGCGAACCCGGGCAATGACGCGGGCTTCCCGCTCGAAGCGGGCTCGAATATCCTTCTCGGCGGCAAGCTGCGGATGGAGTTGTTTGATTAGAACCGGACGGTTGAGCGAGGGCTGCCACCCGCGGTAGACCGTGGTGACGATAGAACGGGAAAGGATTTCGAGCAGTTCGTACCCGCCAATGGAACCGATCGGTTCGACTGGAGAGCCGCGTTCTTGTTCAGACGGTATCAACTTTCCATTCATTCAATTTGTAGTGAAGCCAGCGGATCGATACATCCAGAATTTCGGCAGTTTTCGTTCGATTACCACCGCACTCTTCGAGTGTACGTATTACAACTTCCCGTTCATAATCTTTGAGTGTCCGGTGTTTTGCGTCCTCATCGCCGCCTTGTGACGGTAGCGAGAGGTCTTCGCTGCGAATTGTCGTCGGTGACGATAGGACATACGCCCGTTCGATTGTGTTCTCTAATTCGCGGATGTTGCCGGGCCAATCGTAATTCAATAACTGTTTCATCGCGTCGGCGGTAATTTGCTTCGGTTTTTCCTCAGCAGCGCGATTCGCAAATTTCTTCAAAAAGTAGTGGGTCAACAACGGTACGTCGGAACGGCGTTCCCGCAACGAGGGAAGACGAAGATTCACTACGTTTAGACGATAGTACAAATCTTCCCGGAAATTTCCTTTTTCGGCATCTTATTTTATGGTTCTGTTCCTTGCCGTAATGATACTGACCTTGTTTATTCGTTAAACGGTAT
>JAOTSC010000144.1 GCA_030247525.1 bacterium
GGCGGACGTGGGAGTCCGCCCCTACCCAACGCCCGTACGTTGGACATTCTGTCCAACGGGCTTATCGTTGGTGATTTCGGGTACCAGAAGAGCTTGTTTTTCCTTTCTGGGATTGCTTCGGCGCAAGGCGCTCTCGCAATGACAAAACGGGCGGACGTGGGAGTCCGCCCCTACCCAACGCCCGTACGTTGGACATTCTGTCCAACGGGCTTATCGTTGGTGATTTCGGGTACCAGAAGAGCTTGTTTTTCCTTTCTGGGATTGCTTCGGCGCAAAGCGCTCTCGCAATGACAGTGCGGGCGAACCTTTGGGTTGCCCCTACCCAACGCCCGTATGTTGGACATTACCTGCGGTGAGCCGCAAAGCGGGTTCCTGTCCAACGGGCATATCGAGTACACTGTTATCCCCTAAAGCCATCGGACAAGAATGTCCGATGTACGAGATCGGCAACCGGGCTTGGAAGCCCGTAACCACCCTTGAAACAAGCAACTCTTAAGACGGGCTTGGAAGCCCGTAACCACCACTGAGACTGTAACTAACCCAAAAACTAATCGTCTAATCCCAACCCATCGAGTATGCGAGGTGTGCATTTTTCGATGCGGGCAAGTCGCGTTTTCGTTTGTTTCGCCGCCGAAAAGTAGAGCAAGTAAGCCCGTTGGCGTCCCGGGGTTAACCCATCGAAAGCCTGTTTTAACGCCGGGGAGGCGTCGAGTGCCGCTTGAAATTCGTCGACAACTGTAAACTCAGAGGTCTTTTTTAGTACGACTTTCTGCCCGGCTTTTTCCACAGCAATTGCATTTCGGAGGTATTCTTGCAACACCGCTTCCTGTGCAACGATTTCTGCGAAACCAGTAAACCGAATCTGCCGCCCCGCCTGCACATTTTTCGTTTGTTGAACCAGCAGTCCGTGTGGATCGTCGAGTAACGCCCCTTGAAAGAATAACAGCGCGCAATACTCTTTGAACCCGTGAATCAAGACGACATTCCGCTTTTCATAGCTGTAGCAGGGATGCATCCATTTGATGTCTTCCGTCAATCCGAACGGCAGAATGATTTCCCGCAGCTTGGCGTATTCTGCCTGCCACTGCTTTGCATACCGAATGAAGGCGTCAACCCGTGGATTCATTTCCCCCTCCCGAAAGTCAATTTCCCATTTCTTTTCCAATCAACTCGACGAAACCACTTACGATTGACGCAATCGGAACGGTTCCGAAGAAAATGATACGAAACGTTACCGCAGTGGCATTGGTTATGTAACGATAGTGCCCGGATTACATTGTCGAGAGATATCCTGTTACTTATATTTATTGCACGAAATATTTAGGGATTGCGATGGAAACTTTGGAGTGGCAGGATTCTTACTCCGTCGGTCATAGTATCATCGACGAACAGCACTATAACATGGTCGTCTATGCGAATCAACTGCTCGTCTGTCTGCAGTCAGACAAAGAGAAAGTATCAACTTTACAGGCGTTAGAGTTTTTAGTAGAAGAGACTGTATTACATTTCCAAACAGAAGAGGAGTATATGCATCGCTCTGGATTCAGTGGTTATGTAACACATAAGATCGAACATGAGAAACTAGTTGCTCAAATAAAAAATCTGAAACGAGATTGTGAGCTAGATCGAATAAAAGCGCGCGATCAATTGGTTGCCATCGTCCGATACTGGCTACTTGAGCATGTCCTATCGCATGACAAAGGATTGGGTCGATTCTTGAAAAGCCGCTAAACTGTTGTGAACGGGCAGATGCTCTCACACCGGCTTTTCATGGCTGTGAGTTAAGAAGACGATTACCAATACCTATATAGCAACATCGGGATTCCCAATTGCACTCTAACTACGAATCCCACATCCCTAACCCCACGCCTTTCACTGCACGGGCGCGATGATGCGCACAATCAAATGATCGCAACGTATCACTACTCCGATTGGATTTGGTTTCTTCAATGATTTGAATGAGTTAGAACCAAGCACTACATTGAATACACGCAGAAACGAGGAATTCATAATGACCATTCTCAATTGGGAAGAAAAATACGCGATTGGACATCCCATCATCGATCAGCAACATCGAAACATGTTGACTATTGGCAATCAACTACTACTCAGCTTGCAAACAAACAGGTCGAAGCAGGAAACATTGCAAGTGCTCGAAGCGCTGATTGCGGAGTCGGAATTACACTTCCAAACCGAAGAGGAGCTGATGTACCGCTTAGGGTTTGGGAGCTATGTTAACCATAAAATCGACCACGACGCGCTCAAAGCACAAATCAAAATTTTAATGCGAGAGTGTGAGAATGACCGGGTAAAAGCCAAAAATCATTTGATCTCCATCGTCCGCAATTGGCTGTTAGAACACGTAATGTCTTATGATAAAGGATTAGGTCGGTTCTTAGCAGACCGAAAAACTACATAGTTGGAGTAGTTAAAACGGCAAAGTATTTTTACAAAGCAGATTGAAAAGCAGATTTCACACAATTGAGAAAGCGGGGTTACCTCGAACCCTGAATTCCGAATCCCCTACACCCTTCACTTTGCACCACTCCACGACAGGAAAGTCGCGGCCACGAATCCCAATTCACGACCGAAGCAGTTTATCGACTGCACCAACCAATTCCTTCGCAGTAAAGGGTTTCTGGAGGAAGGCGGTGTTTCGCTCGAACAGTTCTTCAAAGCCGATGATTTCCGCGATGTATCCCGAAGCGAAAAGTACTTTCACATTCTGCCATGTCTGACGAATCTGCTCGATGGTCTCTTTTCCGTTCAGGCCGGGCATTTTCACATCGCAGACAATCACATCGAATTGTTTTTCCATTTTCCCGCAAATCTCAAGCGCGTCATACCCATCAGCCGCCGCCACAACGCGGTATCCGAAGGCTTCGAGCGTGGTCTGGGTAACTTTGCGCACCATGTCGTCGTCTTCGACCACTAAAATATGCCCGCTTGCCGTTCGCTTTGTCGGGGTGGTGATTTCCGCTGTGACTTCCGTAGTTAACTCTTCGAGGCGAGCCGGGAAGAAGAGATAGAATGTCGTTCCTACCCCAATCGAACTATCGACGCCGATATCCCCACTACACTGTTTGATAAAACCATATACCATCGATAAACCGAGTCCGGTTCCCTTCCCTTCACTTTTCGTGGTAAAGAACGGTTCAAAAATATGAGCGACATAATCATTGGGAATTCCAGTACCAGTATCGGAAATCGAAAGTTGGACGTAATTTCCCGGTTCCAAGTTGACTGGTAGTTTTACTTGGCTGGGTATAATCAGATTCTTAGTTTCGAGCTCGAGTCTTCCACCACTCGGCATAGCATCCCGCGCATTCACCGCGAGATTCATGATCGCCTGTTCCAACTGATTGGGATTTACATAGACATTCCAGAGATCAGGTTCTTTCAGGAATGATAATTTTACATCCTCGCCAATTACCCGCCGTAGCATGAGCTCCATATCGGCGAGTTGAGCATTCAATTGTACAATTTGAGGCGCAGCTGGTCGCTTTCGGCTAAAGGAAAGTAATTGGTGGGTTAACTGGGTCGCACTCGCTACCGCTTTCCTGATTTCACTGAGGTGTTCGTGTAACGCATGCGGTTTATCCAATTGTAATTCTGATAATCCAAGATGACCTTCCATCACTGTTAACAGGTTGTTAAAGTCATGTGCGACACCACCGGCAAGCCGTCCAATCGCTTCCATCTTCTGTGCTTGTTGTAACTGCTCAGCAAGCATTTTTCGCTCGGTGATGTCGATGGAAACGCCTAACATCGCGCGTTCGCCGGATTCTTCTTCATCGAAGGGAATTTTTATCGTCTGTAAGTGGCGAACTTTCCCGGTTGAATCGGTAATCGTCTCTTCGGGAATCAGTTTTGCCATACCGCTATCGATGACTTCTAAATCGTCGGAATTAAAATGCTTAACTTCCTGCTCGTGCGGATTCACGTCCGCATCGGTTCGTCCGGTTAACTCTTCAACTGTTGTGCCGAACGCTTCGGCAACGGCGTTATTAGCGAGTATGAAGTTTCCGGCTCGATTTTTCGCAAAGATAAAATGCGGAACAAGATCGATCACTTTTCGCAGTTTTCGCTCGCTTGCTTGCAACGCTCTCTCTGCCTTCTTGCGCTCGGATATATCGTAACTGATCGCGGCAAAATAACCCGGTTTTGGTGAGTATAGGAACATCTCTAAATAGAAATTCATAGATGGCGAAAACCGCTCGATTCGTTGGGAAACGCCGGTTAATGCGACTTCTCCGCATAGTTCTATCCAACTATCATCTGAATTACTCAACTCTTTCGCGGTATGTCCGATAATCTCTTCAGCCGGTCTGCCAAACATCGCTGCTAAGGCAGGATTTACTTCGACAAAACGAAAGTCGACCGGTTTACCAAACTCGTCGCAAATCACTTCGTTCAAAGAGAAGCCGTTGAACATGCCATTGAACAATTCGCGGTAGCGTTGCTCTTTCTCCTGCAGCTGTAGCTCAGCGAGTTTCCGGTCAGTGATGTCATACAGAATACCCGCCATACGAATCGGTTTACCTGTCTCGTCCCACCGGATGACGCGGCCGCTCTCATGTACCCACAACCATCTTCCGCGCGATGTTTGCACCCTGTACTCGATCATAAAGCGATCGATGAATCCGCGTAGATGCGCATTCAGCAACTTCTTGACAAAGGGCAGATCTTCCGGATGAACCAGCGTTTCCCATTGCAGTAGGTCACCAGACATTGCCTCTAATGGCATATCGAGCAACTGGGTCCAACGTTGATTGCGACTGATTACTCCCGAATTGATGTCCCAATCCCAAATCGCTAATTGGCTCCCTTCTAACACCATTTGTAAACGTTCTTCACTGGCAGTGAGTTTGTGAAGTGCAAAATCCCGTTCGAGTTCGGCACCAGTTCGGGTAGCAAAAAGCTGGAGCAGAGTTTCCGAGATGTTTATGCGAGTCAATGGTTTTGTATCGCAGATTACCAAGACGCCGAGCCACTCATTGTTTGAACCGAACAATGGTGCTCCGATGTAGGATTCGAGTTGCAAATCGGCGAGCAGTTTATCGGTTGGAAACAACTCCTGTACATTTTCCGGATAACATTTTATTTCGTTGCCGATAACGGTTTCGCAAGGTGTGCCCGCTATCTCGTATTCGAAGTTCTCACGAAGATTTCCATTGGAAAATGCTGCTACTGTTTGCACGGTTTTACTATCGGGCAGCAGTTTTCCGATGTAGGCGATTGCTACGTCAAGTAACCGAGCTAATTCTTGGACAACTTTTGAAAAAAACTCGTGACCAGTTAGATCGGAAGTCGTTTGGAGCATGATTTGAATCGCGCGCTCCAATTGACGTTGACCAGAGATGTCCATTGCGAACAAAGTGACATGGGTAACTTCCCCGGTTTCATCTAAAACAGGAAAGAAATTATTGAGAAACCAACTTCCATTTCGCTCATCTTCAAAGCGAACCGGCATTTTTGAACGAATCGCTTCGTTGAATTTATCGCGTCTTGCCCGGGCGATATCCTCCGGCAACAACGAAAAACAGTTTCTTCCCAGCAGCTTTGAACGCTCAGAATTTAACTGTAGGGTGCCTGCAGAGTTGATTTCGACGATAGTGCCTTGGGGGTCTAAAACAAGCACAAGTTCCGATACCGCTTCCAATAGGTTGAAAGCGACGTGACTCTGGATGAGCTTAACCGGTAGTACCGGCGGTTGGGTTGGTTTTAGCTCTTCATCAAGATCGCTCAAAGCATTGCTCCTCAAAGGAAACATTCTCATCACAGTGGTGCTTTAGAATAATGCGGAAGATGTAAGATTACAACAAACTGAAGTAATATATCAAAGATTTTTTGTCTTGACTGAATCGGAATATGTAAATGTGGTTTCCTACTTGTGTTTTCGCCGTAAGTAACTTGCAGCCTCCACCATACTAAATAATTTTAACAAAGCTACTTCTTCACTATTGATGCAACGCCGCGAAAAAGTACCGAAACCACAATCGGGGTTTAGGAATAAATTATCCGGCTTTGTGAACAACAGCGCGGATTCAACTTGCTGGACGATTTGTGCAACCGCCTCCGCCTCTTCAGTACGGGGATTGACAACTCCTAAACCAATTTCCCGGTTGGTAAGTCCTTGACCCACTATTGCAAATTCACCAGCGCGCGGTGTTGCATACTCGAGAACAAACTGGTTGACTTTCATTGCCTGAAAAGCCGAAACCAATTTTTCATAACTTCCCGACAACAACACATCTTCCCGGCGGCTCCAATTGCCCCGGCAGACATGAATGGCAGTGCGAACGCCATCGATCCCGTCAATGACGCGATTAATCAAATCGGCTGCATACTCCAGTTCGGTACCCGCATCCCGGCGGGTCGCCAACGTCGCTCACATGAATGTACGGCGATGATTTTCTTGCGAAAGCGTTACTTCGGTTAAGACGGGTTCATCGAACTGCACAAAGGTGCAACCAGCATCCCGGAGATCCCTCAGCTCTTCGCGTAGTATCCGTACAATGTCATCTGCCATTTCTGTTTTACAGGAATAAGCAGACTTTGATAGCTGTCCCACCCACATCGCTCGGGTAAGTAAATAAGGTCCAGGCAATGTCATCTTGACTGGTTTGTCGGTTTGTTTTTCCACAAACCGGAACTCTTCGACAGCTAACGATTCCCGCCGATTCAGTTTTCCAGTACAAGTTGGATTGAACATCGCAGAAGCTGGTACATCGAGCGTTGTCAACATTTCCTCAAAGCTTGCTTTATCCTCAACGGTATCCAGCAAATCGGCTAAAGAATGAAGTGTAGTACCGTCAAGTTTTTCCGTAAGAAATGAGTAGAAATTCTCTCGACGATGTTCCCCATCGACGACAATATCAACTCCTGCTTCCTCTTGTAAACGGATAGTACGGACGATGTCGTTTTCCGCGATTCGATTGAACTCATCGCGGTTGATGCGACCTTTCCGTTGATCTTGTTGTGCCCGCAACATCGCTTGTGAACGGGGCCAGCTTCCTACTTGTGTTACCGGAAACAACGGTAGCTTATTCATCATTCTTCCCATCAAACAACGCTAAACTTACAAGTTACGGTTACCGATTTCGATAATGTTGCATAGGTCGGCGAACTCCGTAACGACTCGCTCCAGAGTTTCCGCAATGTCTCGGGAGAGGCAAGACTGGTGGCGTAACACTTTAAATCAATTGCTGCAAGCGATGGATCTCCCTCTTCCACTCCGAGGTGAGCCATGATGTTATGGAGACGACCGGAAAGTGAAATCTCTAAATCATCGAGTTCGACATTTGCCCTTGAGCATGCAGCGAAAAATCCTGCAGACAAGTCACCAGCCAGAGCCGCTAATAAATACTCGATAGCCGAGGGATGCGCGTCCTTTTCTTCGAAACTCGCGGGTTGACCAACGAGGAACGAAAAATTCCGGCAATACACCGATGTTTTCTGGTTTCCGGTCGAACGGGCCCTTAATCGCCATTCGTATTCTTTCGCCTTGGCAAGGTCGGCTTCCAATGCGGTTGCGTCCTCTACTAACAGTTTCCCTTTTTGGATAAAATAACGGGTAACTCGTCCTAATGGGGTTTTCCCGAGGTAGTTATTGCCCGTCATATTGCACCACGGCGGTAAATCATCACCTACTGTTGGTTCGCTGCTTCGCATTTCGAGTATACCGCCTTCGGGAACGGAAAGCATTGCTTCCCGGAGTAGCAATACTAATCCCGAACCGCAATCAAGCTCGCCACCGTCGAATACATAATCGATGGAGAGTTTTGCCAATGTTTTCTGATCCATCTCGATTAGTAACTCACACAAGGCGAGCCACTCGATAGCCATTCCACCAGTGCTGCACCGCCGGCCGGTTGCGCTCCGGTAATCAAGCGGTCTTCGGTGATACCGCGCTTCTTCATACAAGGCGTGCAAACATAGATTTTCCCACCGCCGGTGACATATTTCTGTATTAACTCGTTGAGAGGCAAAAACGGTTCGCCGACAGCGACTTTTTCCGCTTCTCCTGCGACTGCTGCCCACACACCATCGGCGCTAAGAAAGACCATTGTGTCTTTTTCACTACCTAACGCAGCGTTGGCGACGACGAATCCAAGTGTCGCTTTATCCGTATTGTCATGGGTGTGGGTGATAGACACACAAAAT
>JAOTSC010000145.1 GCA_030247525.1 bacterium
ATATTGGTATGACAAGTGGGTAGAAGAGGTAGAAAACTACTGTATCTCGACTCCATTCGCTACTAAAAGAGGTGTCTGAAAATGGGAAACTCAAAGAAACTAACGGTAAAACTCAATAAAGACATTGCGGTTACTGTAACTCGTGTAGCGATTGGTAGTGATAGGTTGGTCTATCTAATCCTTGCGAACAAGCCATATCACTATTCCTACGGCGATTCTAGAATAGTATATATTGGAACAACAGAGAATGGACTTTCTCGAATAGCTGATAGCGTAGCGGAAAGAGCAAATGAGATACTAAATAATCATGGTATTAACTCAATCACCGTCCGCGTAGTAACATGTAAACCTAGGCAGAAAGTTAAAACCTGGTTTAAGCTGGAAAGTGCTCTTCGCTTAGCCTTCAGACAAATCTATGGTGTTGTACCTTACTACAATGACAAAGGAAAAGTGCAGAAAGAAACGGATGAATTTCAGTATTTTGCTTTAGAAAGAATGAAAAATATCATTAAGAAATTTGAAGGTAGTTGATATGTTCGTGAGCTATGATTCACATGTCTAGGACTTTTTCGGAATCCGAACTTGAACTTGCCACCCTCGATTGGTTTAAATCGCAAGGGTACAATGTCTTGTTTGGTCCGGATTGCTGATATCCAAACTATCCATCAAACACAAAACTCTGCTAGGGAGTGGTTGGATGATTAGTCGAATGGATGCACAGTATCATTTCCCCAAGACCCCTTAAGATATTGGTCTATGCAGAGGATTTCGTTAGATTATCAAATTCTAGTTCATTATCCTTGAATATGTCAAAAAAGACGAAATGGATGCATATCTTTTGTAAGAACAACTCGTGGGAAGCCAATGTCAGAACTACTACCGGGCACACAGGTCAGGGTAAGGGGTCTCTTGTGGGAAGTGATATCCTTCGAACCATCACTTCCACACAGCATTCTATCGCTTCGCGGACTTGAAGGTGGCGTCAAAGGGCAGACCACTGAATATCTGCTACCCTTCGAAAGTGTCGCAAGAATTCAGATTGAGATTACCCCAGACAAGCCTTCCCCAGTTAACAATTGGAACATCTACCACAAAACTTTCTTGCTAGAACAATCCTTCGGTAATGATGCACTTCTCGCAGGTACACCAGGTCGCTTGCAGATTGAGCCCTACCAACTAGTTCCCGTCATTCGTGCACTTCGGTCAAGTCGCGTCCGATTGTTACTTGCTGATTCTGTCGGTCTTGGTAAGACGATTCAAGCGGGGTTAGTACTAACCGGATTGATTGCGCGCCGTATCGCCCACCGAATACTGATTGTTTCCCCTGCTGGTCCCTTGCTGGAACAGTGGAATATGGAAATGCGGGAGCGTTTCGGTTTGAGATTTGAGAAGATTGACCGCTTTTACATCGACTCCCTCAAGCGAAAGATAGAGCTGGGGGCAAACCCATTCGACCAAATTCAATTCGGATTGGCATCACTGGATTTCCTAAAACAGGAGCGGATGCTGGAGTATTTGGAACGTTCCAACTACGACATCATTGTTATTGACGAAGTCCATCACTGCACTGATAACGGTGACTTGAACGACCGTGAGGGTTCGCAACGTCGTCGGTTAGCAGAGATACTTTCTCGTCGGTCTGATGCTTTATTACTTCTTACTGCCACACCCCATGACGGTAACGACCGTTCCTTTGCTTCCATCTGCGAATTGCTTGATTCGTCTTTAGTTGATGGTCGTGGTGACCTTCGCGGTAACAACTACATGAAGCATGTTATCCGTCGCTTAAAGAAACATATCGTTGACCCAGTTACTAAAGAACAGAAGTTCCAAGAACGCAAAGTTAAACCTGTTCCGGTTTCTGCATCCAATCGTGTAGCACCCCATTTCGTTGAACTGCACAAATCGATTCTTGAACTCATCGTCCCTATGCTAACGGAAGCGTTCAAGAAAAAGCAATACAGCGATGTTCTCGCATTCTTTACCCTGTTGAAGCGTAGTGTCTCCACTGTCGAAGCGTGTCGTTCCACACTTAACACAATTCTCGAACGATTGCAGACGGGTGTTAGCGAATCGTCTCTGTCATTGGACGAAAAACGACAACGGCAAAAGACCCTACGTGACTTTCAAAAACGGATGGAGCGGTACGGTAGCCTGAGTGCCGAAGAAGAAATCGAGCAGGAGCGTATCGCCATCGATGACCTTACAGCCCAGTTAGCCCAGTTGCAAAAAGACATCCGCTCCGGTTCCAGATTTCTTTCCAAGCGAACCAGTGTCGTCGAAGCTTTACAGGAGCTTGCTAGTCTAGCAGACAATGCCGTCAATGAAGATATAAAAATCATGTCCTTGATTGATGAAATCAGACAGGTTCGAACTGAGGAACCAGACAGCAATATCATCATCTATACCGAATTCACTGACAGTCAAGCTGCTGTCGTTCGGGCACTCAACAAAGCTAGTGTCGGAACGATTATTCAAATGAGCGGTGAAGATTCTGATAAAGACCGCTCTAAAATCACTGAACGGTTTCGTACAGAAAGTCCGCTGATACTGGTCAGTACTGACGCTGCTGCTGAAGGTTTGAACTTGCATCAGAAGTGCCACCACCTGATTCACTTAGAACTACCCTTTAACCCGAATCGCCTTGAACAACGTAACGGACGTATTGACCGCTACGGTCAAAAGTATGAACCCATCGTGCGATACCTGTTCCTGAAACGGAGCTTTGAGGAACGCATCCTGTGGCGTTTGATACAGAAGTATGAACGGCAACGTGCGAAATTGACCTTTGTACCGAATACGCTTGGCAATGTCAACATGTCCGACAATTTCCCCGAACGATTGTTATCGGGACTTGTTGATTCTGAAACCCAATTGTTCGATGTGGAAGCAGAACCGAACGAGTATGTGTCTGGCAATGAGAATGACGGTGCCGATGTAGCGACCAAAGAACTATTGGAAGAAATCGACCGAAGCTTTAACGACTACTTGAGCAAAGCTAAAAACAATTCGTGGCTGGGCGATGTCGGTGCGAATGCAGATGAAGGGTCTCTTTTAGATGCCGAAACCGCTCGTCGTAAAGGTCGCAATCTTAGTGATGTGAATCTACTGTCATTCCTTTCCGATGCTGTCCGGTTGGAAGGTGGAAGGATAAAGCAAAGCCCCTCCCATCCCGCCGTAATTGAATTAGAGTTGCCGCATGAATGGCGCAACATTCCCGAAGACACCGTTGGTTACGAAGCATCGACACGTACTATCCGATTGACCAGTAATGTCGATGTAATGAATGACGACAACAATCACGCAGTCGGTTTCTTGGGACGTGCCCACCCCTTAGTACGAATCGCATTGGATAAAATGCGTCGGCTTTCCTATGGTAGTGACAGCAATCTGCAAGATGTCCGCGCCAGTGCCGTAGAAGGTGATGTTACTGAACCGACATTGCTATTTACTTTCCTTGGTCGTGTCAACAGCCAAGCCCGTCGGGAATTGGAACAGGTTGTTGCGGTTCGTATCAATGCCACCGGTCAATCGGAGTACTTCTCTACTCCAGATCAATGGATGAAGTTTGCGGATGTCGAACGGGGAATCCGATTGACAGATGTCTACTCGAATCATTTTTCATCATGGTATAACTCGGCATTGGATTCCGCTAAAGCGCAAGCAAAATTGAATCTGCAACCAGTAGTGGAGAAGTTCAGTAAGGATTGGTTGAGCGAACTGGAAGTCGAAAAGCAGGAACAGGAACGGTGGCTCCGATTGCGGACGAATGAAATCACCGGTACTGTTATCGAAGCTGCCACCCAGACTGGATTGTTCGATAGTTCGACATCGCAAACATCTATCGGGAACGACCCCTCATGGCAAAGCCTCACCGACCCGCTGGAGCGGTTGGCAAGATTTGCTACCGACAAGTCAAATCATCTACGGTCACGTAGTGAAGCGGATGGCGTCCTGAGAATTTATCGGAAACGGATGGAAGATTTGACTGCTCGGATGGCGTTACAACCCTCAGAAGTGTTCCACCTCGGTGTATTGATGATTCTGCCGAAGGGGGTGCAATCATGAGTTTACGTCTGAACGATTGCGAAATTACCGGACCGGCATTTCCACCTCAGTTTGTACAGTTTGAACTGGAAAATCTGCTGACCAAGAAGAATCTGTTGCCGAAAACAACTGGCGCAGACGGAGAAATTCTCAAGCAAAAGTGGGAGTCGTTCCGTCGCAAATTGCGAGAACTGGGTTCACTAAGTGGCAGTATCCGTGTACAACATCATGTCATTGAGCCGTTACAATCTCGCTTGGGATACACCAGTATCGAGCGAGTAGCTGAAGGTGTGTTTACATCGTTGAAAGAACCTGAAGACGGCGGGTTCCAGCTTATTGACGAAACAACCGCAACTCGACTTAGGTTCTGGACGACGGAGATAAATACTGATATCGAATCACCATCCCGTAAAAATGATGCATACCGCTACAGCTATCTCCAAGTTGCCAAGCGTGTCTTGTATGCGACTGGGGAGCGTTTTGCATTATTGACCAACGGTTCGAAACTGTACTTGTTGTTGGATGACCCGGCACGAAAAGAAAGCCGCATCATTTTCGATTTGGATGAGTGGAGAAAACAACGTGATGTACCCGACTCTTATCGACTGCTGATAGCGCTGGCAAGTCCTGCCGGACTAAAGTATCTGCCGGAACTGATTGAACAGGCGCGGCTCCAGCAATCACGGGTCACCAAAGATTTACGAATTCAGGCACGGCAAGCCATCGAGCAGTTCATTCAGACGGTGCTGGAACACCCTGAAAATCGCGAGTACTTCTCCCAGATAGAAGACAAGAATCAACTTGCCAAACTGCTCTGGAAAGAGGGGTTGGTGCTTGTCTATCGCCTATTGTTCATCCTGAAAACGGAATCCAGCGAAAATCTCGCTCAGCAGTTCAGCTTTACATCTTCTCGTATCTGGCGGGAAACTTACTCTCCATCTCATCTACTGGCGGACCTTGCAACAAAGCAACTCGATGGACAAGAGACCGGTGAAATGTTGGAGGGGGGGCTCCGTCAACTTTTCCGCATGTTTGTCGAGGGAATCGAAAGCAAGGAACTGAATGTCAAGCCGCTTGGTGGTGCACTGTTCGGCAAGGAAGTCACGCCGATTCTAAGCGAAATCAAATGGGGCGAACGTGCCGTTGCATTGTTGCTGAAAAATCTATTGTGGACACCACGTCGAAAAAATAGCGACATCGTACAGCGGGTGCATTACGGTTCACTGGATGTAGAAGAGTTGGGACGGGTCTACGAAGCGTTATTGGAATTGGAACCGGGGATAGCACCGGAAACCATGTGCCGCTTGCGAAGGCAGAAACTCGAAGTGGTGGTTCCGTTGGCACAAGGGGAGCGTTACCGCGCAGTAGCCCCAGTTTTGGATGTAACGGAAAGTGATACCGAAGAAGAAGAGGAACCAGAAGAGCCAGAAGAAGCCGAAGAGGAAACCTCCAGCCGCAAGAAAGTGAAAGTGGAGTGGATAGAAGAAATCCCTGCGGAAAAGTTCTATTTACGGGTCGGTATTGGTCGGAAAGCGACCGGTTCGTACTACACCCCTCATTCGTTCGTGAAATTTCTGGTGCAGGAAACATTGACGCCACTGATTCAGGAACGTAGTCCGAAGGAGGACCCGCACCCCGCTGAATTACTGAAATTGAAAATACTTGACCCTGCCATGGGTAGTGGTCACTTCCTGGTGGAGGCGTGTCGCTTCCTGGGGACGGCGTTGTATGAAGCGGTACGAACCTGCGATGAACGGGCGGCGAAAGCGGAAGCGAATACCGAAGTAAAATCCGATGCTGTCGCACGGGAAAAAGCACAACGGGATGCTGACGAGTATCGGCAACGGATTTACGCACTGCCCATCGAATCCGATGCTTTGATGCAGTATCTGCCCAGTCACTCTCCGACTGCCCATGAGACCGATGTAGCGCCAAAGAAAGCGATTGCCCTCTGTATGCGGTTGGTAGCGGTACATTGCCTATATGGGGTCGATTTGAATCCGCTCGCGGTCGAATTGGCGAAGTTGGCACTGTGGCTCGAGACCCAATCGGAGGGTTTACCACTGACGTTCATGGACCACCGGCTTGTGGTGGGAAATTCGCTAACAGGTCCCTTCTTCGAACATCTGCTCACGTACCCCGGTAACAAACAACCGCTAGATGACTTGTTCGGCAAGGGACTGCGGGAAAAGCTCTCGCTGACCTTGGAAAAAGCGTTGGTACTGAACCGGAAGTTGGAAGAAAATATCGGATTCGAGACGTCGGATATCACAGCCAAAGAGAGCTTGGCGAAAGAACTCGAACAGGCACTGGCACCATTCCTGGCATTGGCGGCGGCGTGGTCGGGCGGGGTGATGTTAGGTCGGAATGGGTGTGATGATTCCGCATATCAGGAGTTGGTGAAAGAAGTTGCCGAGACCGGCACGCTTCCTGTCGTATTACCGGAATCTCTGCGAAAAATGATGGCGTTGGGGTTAGGGGTTGCGTTGGTGCCTGAGGATGGTGGCGAAGTGGTCGCATTGATTACGAGCGGGGAAACAAAACCAGCATTCTCCTACGACCTGCAATTTGCTGAAGTGTTCTATCCACAGGGTCTGCTCACCGAACGTCGTGGCTTTGATGTAGTGCTAGGGAATCCGCCGTGGGACCAACTTTTACCACTTGCAAAAACATTTTTCGCTTCTTTTGACTTTGAAATACTAAACACAAAATCAAAGAAAGACAGTAATGCAATCCAAAATCTTTTACTTCTTGATAGTAATGTAAATGAAATATACGAGAGTTATTTACTCGGATTCTATGGAAATGAGCACATATTTAATCGATTGTACAAGTATCAAATCGTAGAAATTGGTGGAGAAAAAACAATTGGTAAGCCTGATGCTTTTCGTCTGTTTATGGAAAAAGCTTCATGTATTCTCTGTTCGAATGCGTTTGTAGGACTTGTGATTCCTTCTACTTTTCATGCGAACGAAGGTGCTACTGGTATTCGGAAGTTATACTTAGAACATATGTCTCTGAAAAAGTGTTTGTCCTTCGAAAACACTAAGAAGTTGTTTGAAATTCATCCTAGTTTTAAGTTTGCCACCATCGTTGCATCTACACTTGGACAAACAACAGATTTTGATTGCGCGTTTTATCTGCAAGACTATTCACGTCTATTTGAAGACAAGAAATTGCTATTGAAATATTCGCTCGATTTTGTGCAAAGGACCGCACCCGATTACTTAAATCTCTTAGAACTCGAAAATGATGAGGATTTAAACGTTATAGAACAATGTTATTTATCAAGTGTCTCTTTCAAACATCACTGTGATTCTTCTAAAATCCTTCTTGGAAGAGAACTTAACATCACGGATGATATTGAAAGATTTTCACCGACATCAACTGTGATAGATGAGTCCTTAGACCCACGTACACCTGAAATTGCTTGTGAATTACTCAACCAAGGTTTTTTAACGCTTCATGAAGGAAAGACGTTTCATCAATTTACTGATAGGTGGGAAGAACGCCCACGTTTTCTTGTTAATGTCGCTAAGTTAAAAGACAAATCTATTTGGATTAACAGAGCTCGACATTACTCTATGACATATCGGAAAATTGCAAGTGCTACGAATGAAAGAACATCAATTTTTTCCATCTTGCCAGCTGGAACAATTAATAGTGATAATGCTCCACTAGATAAAAATGCTGATAAACATCCATTCTATTTTTCACTGCTGACACTTGCAATTGGAAATACATATTCATTCGATTTTTGTCTTCGATTGCGTACTGCCTCATGCGTAAACAAGTTTATTCTTGATAGTACACCTTTTCCAAAAGTTCCAATAGTATTTTCTTCACATTCCGCACTCCGCCTAGCTTGTAGCCACGAAGGGTACTTGCCGTTATGGAAGGAACAGGTCGGCGAGGAGTGGCGGGAATCGAAAGCACCACTAACTTTCCCAGTACTTGCCAGTGATGATGAGCGGTGGGACGTTCGTGCCGCCATTGATGCGGTCGTTGCACAGGCGTATGG
>JAOTSC010000146.1 GCA_030247525.1 bacterium
CAACACCTCGGTCGATGCTTCGTGTACAATGGTCTATAATACAGTGAAATTCAGCACCCGAGGAATCGAAAGCGAAAACGCTGGTCCAACAATCAATAACTGTACGATTACCGATAACCGTTACGGTGTAACAATCACCGGTAACAGCACAACCCATCTTTGGAATAGCGCGGTTAACAACTCACAGTACACACCGATTTGGATGTCGATGGCATCGGATCCCGATTTTATCAACTTATCCTTTAATGGCAATGGTTACACCGGATTAGGAATTTACGAGGGAAGTCTGTCGGGAGTCGGTCGCCTCAAACGGAGAAATGTCGCAGGGATCACGGCAATCTCCTATATCAATACAAGTGCAGTAACTATCGAGACAAACGGAAACCTTGTCATTGATCCAGGTGTTACCGTAAAATTTACCGATGTATGGTCGCCTTGGACGATTAACGGAAAACTAAAATCGTTAGGAAAAGCTCCTGCGGATAGTCAAGTGGTATTTACGAGTATCCACGACGACTCCCGCGGCGGCGATAATAATAATAATGGCAATGAGTCCACACCAGATCCCATGAATTGGTCGTTCATCCAGTTTACCGACGCCTCAAATGATACGGCTTGTGTTATGCGCAACACGCAATTTCGTTATGGTGGGTATTGGTGGAGCTCATGGGATACCGACGGCCCTGCAGCCGTCTGGCTCGTGAATGCATCACCGACCATCGATAGTTGCTTGTTCATGTTCCAACCGCATGCAATCAGTATCCAAGGGAACTCGGCTCCAACGATTACTTGGACGACAATTCAGAACAATTCAGCGACACCGATTACGATGGATTTGCAAGCGAATCCATCCATCTCAAACATGTCTTGGTTCAATATTGGACTCGCTGGTTTGGGATTGCGGACACAAAACATCACTTCCAATTTCACTTGGCCGCAACGTAACATAGCGGGTTACACGAATGTGACATGGGTACTTGAGGGCAACTTTACTGTTGCATCGGGTGCAACACTCATCGTACCGGCGGGAACGGTTGTGAAATCGTGGCAATACGGTATGTTTGTTAATGGCGCGATGCAGGTAAATGGCACCACAGGTAGTCGAGCAGTATTCACTTCAACTCATGACGACGCCTACGGCAATCCAACCGATACCGATCAGAATGGAAGCGCTACCGTACCAATTGGTAGTGACTGGGCAGGAATTGATTTCAATGATATCTCAGTCGATGCTAACTGCTGGGTGAATTACGCGCGGGTGAATTATGCTACCGCAGGGGTTGCTTGGAACAATGCCGCGTCATCGACTAATAACTCCATCTTCGTTGGTAATGTCCATGGCGTTCAATGCAATGGTGCTTCACAGCCAACAATTAGCAACTTCACGATCCAAAACAGTGAGCAGTCTCCCATCTCGATGTCATTGGCATCGAATCCCACATTCACTGGTGGAACCCTCTCGAACAACACATTTCACGCCATTCAGCTGCAACAAGAGACTACAGCGGCTGACTACACATTGTTGAAACGAAACATCGCCGGTGATGTCAATATTCCCTACCTGCTAAATGATGCACAGCTTACGGTGGGTACGAATTCGATTCTTACAATTAATCCCGGGGTCGTGGTAAAACTTCGCAACTCCACAATAGTTGTACAAAAAGGGTTGATGGCGTTGGGAGGTTCGCTTCCTGATAGTCAAATCGTGTTTACCAGCTATCGCGATGATTTTTATGGCGGCGATACGAATAATGATGGTGATGTTAGCTCCGCGTCGGCTGGCGATTGGGGCTGGATTCAATTCGACGATACGTCAATCGATCCCCAATGTCGAATGGATTTTTGTGTCATCCGTTACGGTCATGTCTGGAATCAGGACAACTACGGTTTAGTCCGAACGGTAAACGCATCGCCGACGATTCGTTACACAATGTTCTCTGATGCTTATAATGCAATGGCAACCGTGGGTGCATCGAATCCGGTGTTATCCAATTGTGGTTTCTACAATATCTCGAATTACGGTTTGCAGAACTCCGGCAGTTTCAACATCAATGCGCAAAATTGTTGGTGGGGCAGCAACACCGGTCCGTACAATGCTGCAAGCAATCCGGCAGGATTAGGTTGCGACGTCACCAGTAATGTGAATTACAGCCCGTTTCTTTCTTCCTGGTACAATTACACGTTACTCGGCGATGTGTCGCTTAATTCGGTGATTACCGCTTATGATGCATCGATGATTCTGCGCTATCTGGTGAATCCTGTCACCTTCCCATTAAACACGCATCAGCAACGAGTTGCGAATACTTCCGGCGACGCATCGATTACATCACTCGATGCATCATACATTCTTCAATACACCGCAGGACTGTTAGCAACGTTCCCCGGTGAAACAACCAGTCTACCCGGTGGTGATAATCCATCGACACCCACTCCAACCAATCCAGTGGTAGCATCGCTCTCCGAACAATCGTTCCGGTTTGGTAATGTTCAATTCGCACAGGATGAGACAACCAGCCGAATTCCGGTGTTTGCGAATTCTCCTGTGGAGGTTTTTGCCGGACAGATGGTTTTATCTCTTCCGTCAGGAATGAAGCTCGATAGCTTTACTCCCGCCGATGGTTGGTTATCTATCATGAATCCGATTGCTTCTGGGTACTTCCTTGGTTTCGCGGGCAGCGCATCTGCCAATCAGCACGAACCAATCGGTTGGTTAATCGTCTCCCGCAATGCCGGACAGATGGTACAGGGAACTATTGCACTTGAGCACGGTATCCTCAACGAAACTCCCGCAGTATTGGATGCGGGTGGCAGTATCGCTTCCGAAGCGTTACCGCAATCGTTCGCGTTGTTATCGAATTATCCGAATCCGTTCAATCCATCAACTACGATCCCCTTTGCCTTACCGACTACCAGTAATGTTCGGATCGCGGTGTATGATGCTACCGGGCGAATGGTCGTCGAATTGGCCAACCGTGAGTATCGTGCCGGGCACCATTCGATCAGTTGGGATGGCAAAAATATTGCAGGATTATCGGTTTCGACCGGTACATACTTCGTACGTCTGGAAGCAGGCGCGTTTCGGCAGGTTCGTTCCATGCAGTTCGTACGCTAACCGGAGGAGGTTGCCATGCAGCAAAGATATCCTTCGGCGCGTTCTGGACCGCCGTTGTTACTTCTGGGTTTGATGTTACTGATGCTGGCGGGCTCGGTGTTCGCAGTATCAGTGACAATTCCGGATCGAACCATGATTCGCGGCAATACTATCGATATACCGATTCAAGTTGGATCGGTTACCGGATTGAATGTCTATGCCTTCGATCTACAATTCACTTACACCGCATCTGCTGTTACGCCGGTAACATTGGTAACTACCGGTTCTATGAGCGCAGGATGGGGTAGTAATGTCATTATGGAAGGCGCCAACGGTGTGGTGCGAATTTCCGGCGCTGGCTCTACCGCATTAACGGGAAGTGGGAATCTCCTGTTCGTGCGATTTGAAGCAACGCTGACCGGTTCAGGAGGCTGCTCCTTCAATTGGCTTACTAGTGGTTGCCGCTTCAATGAAGGAACTCCTACCCTGCAATTGACCGGTGGTTATCTCAACATCGATGAACCGATTCAGTTATCCTTCTTCCCCAGTAGTGGAGAAGTGTATGTGGGTGATTCGATGCAAGTGTCGATTGCCGGGGGTACATCACCGTATACTGCAAACTCTTCCGATTTAGTGGTCGGGAGTTACTTTTTGCAGGATCCGACGTGGGGATACTTCACTGGTTACACCCCGGGAACAACTACACTGTTCGCACAGGATGGCGCAGCCAATACGGGCGAATCGAATCAATATATCGTACGTCCGTTAAAATTGGAGATTCCTGATACCACGATCTCATCGGGAGAACAATTAGTACTACCGGTGTACTTACGGATGCCAGTCGATGTTACACCGAATGCACCGACGCTTTCAATTGCATTAGTGCCGGTGCCGGGCGGTGGGTATAACCCGCGATTACGCTGGCCGCAATTGCCGGGTGTTGCCTATCGGCTGATTTCCTACGATTCCATTGGCTACTTTACGAAGACAACTCCGGGCATTTCGGAAATCTCCTATCCGTATCTGATGGATTTTCAACCGACTGATCCGACATTGTTTGAGTGGACCGATCAACAATTGGTGCTGCCCAATATTCCCAAGCGGTACTATCGGGTGTATGGCAGACGGGAAGCGGCTTCACAAGTTTATTCGGGACAATTCCGGATTTCATGGAACCCCAATGCACTCTCGCTCAATAGTGTCGACCGCACCGGTACCTTGTTAGCGGGATGGTCGTTTCAATCGGAGTTGCACACGTCTTATGTCGATGTCTCATTCGGGAATAGCACCCCGTTACCGGGCGGCGGCATTTTGTTCTATCTCCGCTTTAATACCGCGATAGGTTACAATGTTTCCGCGATTGATGTATCGCAGCAGTTGTTTAACGAATCGTTGTTCGCGGTGATAAATAACGGGAGTGTTACCCGGCTCGATCCACCCATTCTCACAATCACACCCGGTGGACCACAACAAGTGATTGTTGGAAATCCCTTGCAATTTGAAGTCTCCGGTGGCACCTCACCTTATACTTGGAGTCTGTCGAATCCGGCAGTCGGTTCGGTGTCGAACAGTGGTCTGTTTACACCAACGCAAAGTGGGACTACTCATGTATTGAGTAGCGATGCATTGGGAATTCCGGGCAGCTCTGATCTCATCTCCGTGTATGAGTTTACGGTTACGCCGCCTACCATTTCTGTGACGGCAGGCGATTCACTCACGATTGGTCTCGCAACCGGAAGTACGACAACGAATGCGGGGATTTATGGTGTAGAAATCACGGTCGATGCCGGTACTGCTTTTACTTGGAACTATCCGGTACAGAGTGGAACATTGACGAATGATTGGAGTATGGCGTATGAAGCGAATGGCGGGGTGATCCGCACGTCGCAATCCAGTGCTAATGCGATGTCGGGAACCGGAGATTTGATTCGATTACGCGGGAGAGTCACACCGGGGTTGGCGAACGGATGGTATCCGATTACCATCACCCGTATACTATTGAATGAAGGGGAACGGCAAGCCTTAGTGCAAACCGGGTATCTCATCATTCCTTAAGGCAATCTCATTAAGTATCGTAGGGGCGGCTGGCAGCCGCCCCTGTCTTTGCGTGGCCGCGACATTCTTGTCGCAGTTTCGGTGTTCGGAGGTGAGTTATTGGTTATGGGTATTGGGTTTTAGGTGATGGGTGTTGGATGCTGGGTAGGGGCGGACTTCCACGTCCGCCCGTATCTATTTGGTGATTACGGGTTCCAAACCCGTTCGTAGGGGCGGCTGGCAACCGCCCTTTGTGTTCACCCAACAAAAAGCGCGGTTGACAACCGCGCCGATCCCTTCCCCTTACACCATTCCCCTTACACCTTACACCCTTCACCCTACACCCTACACCTTTCACCTTAAGAGCAACATCTTCTGTGTCTTTACAAATTCCCCCGCTTGCATTCGCACGAAATACGTTCCCGAGGAAAGATACTTCCCATCGAAGGTCACTCGATAACTTCCGGTTTGCTGTTTCTGGTTAACGAGGGTAGCGACTTCCCTTCCGGTGATGTCGAATAGTCTCAGATTGACATGTCCCGGTTTTGGTAATAAGTAGGAAATGGAGGTGGAGGAATTGAAGGGGTTAGGATAGTTTTGGGAAATAGCATAGGATAATGGAAGAACTTCCCGATCTGGAGTAATGTCGCTGGTGTCGGCGACTAAACTCAACCTTGTGATAAAGCAATCATAGACCGTGCCATTAAAAGTGGGATCAAAGGCGTTCGGTGTGATGGGAAAATCAGAACTTGATGTGTAGCCGGTTACGAGTACATCATTCAATCCACATTTGACTATGCTATTTCCCCGATCAAATCCCGCTCCCCCAAGAAAAGTGCTGTATATCAAATATGAACTAGTACTATCAATCACCGAGACAAAACAGTCGCCGTAAGCGCCACCATTATAAGAAATATCGAATGCTCCAACTGTAGTAGGAAAGTTAGAACTGCTAGTTTGACCGGTAATGACAACGCTATTGCTTTGGTCGAATGCAATATCAAATCCTGCATCTCTACTATTCCCACCGAAGTAAGTACTGTAAAGCAATTGAGTACCAGTATTACTAATCCGCGAAACAAAGCAATCATAATCTCCATTGAACGTTCTATCAAAAGCAAACGGAGTGACCGGAAAGTTTGAGCTATTAGTACTTCCAATAACGACAACTCCACCTCTACCTTCAGCAATGAGAGATCCTCCGCCATCTGAACCGGTACCACCGAGATAAGTGCTAAAGATCAACAAGGAACTTACAGGATTCATGCAAGTAATAAAACAGTCATATGAACCACCGTTAAAAGTAGTATCATATGATTCTTCAGTTGTTGGGAAATTCGTACTTGCCGTGGATCCAGTAACTATGATGTTCCCTGTACTATCATCAACAAATCCACCACTACCACCATCTCGATCAAATCCTCCAAGATAAGTGCTGTAGATTAAATCAGAACCTGTGCTATTTAAATGAGTCACAAAACAATCAAAATTTCCATTGTATGAGCGGTCAAATGCGTTAGCAGTCGTTGGATAATCAGTACTATCGGTGCTTCCAACAACCACAGCGCCTCCATATCCATCGTGAACAATGTCATTTCCCCCATCATAGTTCTGGCCACCCAAATAAGTACTAAAGATCAAAGCGGAACCGATGCTGTTTAGTCGAGTGACAAAGCAATCGAAGTAACCTCCAAAGAATCGTTGAAATGCGCTCGTCGAGGTTGGATAGTTCGAGCTCATTGTAACGCCTGTCAAAATCACTCCACCACTATTATCTGTCACAATGGCGTAGCCATTATCATCTGAGGAACCGCCGATATATGTGCTGTAAATCAGTTGAGAACCGATACTATCGAGATGGGTAACAAAGCAATCAGATCCGCCCCAGTTCGTGCGTTGACCAACACCAGGTGTAGTCGGAAAATCAGTGCTCCTTGCCCAACCGGTGAGAAAAACTCCGCCACTTCCATCACCTACCATCGCTTCAACCGCATCGTCTCCCGTTCCCCCAAAAAACGTACTGTAGATGAGTGGATCGATGCGCAAGGAGTGATCGGGGTTGTAGCCGTTGGGTAGTGCGATCCCGAACGTGTTTTGGTCGGTGAGTTGGAACGTCGCATCGATTTCATTGCGTGTGCCATTTGCTGACACTTGGTACACACTCGGCAGTGCCGTTCGCAATTCCCCCAATGATGTTTGTAACCGAAGTTCGGGAACAGGGAACGGGGAACAGGGGACAGGGGTTCGGGATTCGGGGCTCGGGGTTCGACCATAATCGGTAAGACAGACACTCTTGTCTGTCGAATTCGTGAAAGATTTTCCTACAGTGGTTCGCGACTCGGGAACCATGTCGCGAACATTATTCCCATTGCCTATTGCCTGTTCCCTATTACCCAAATGAGATTGCTTCGGCGCAGGGCGCTCTCGCAATGACAATCCAGTTTCCGGAGACCCGAACCCCGAAATCCGATCCCCCTCTAACCCCTCGATGGACATCTGAATTTGATTAGGGTCGAAACCGGGATGGACGATGAAATCGAATTCAAGCTTCCCATCGTTCTCATACCATTCGATATCAATGCCATCCCACACATCCCGATACACCACTGTAGAAAAGTTGCGGCAATTTGGAGCCCACTTCGAAGAATCATTCCCCAAGAAGTAATTGTTCTTCCATGGCAGCTCTCCGTGTGCTTCGACACTTTGTGCTGACGCACGGTGTAAGGTGGAAAAAGATTGGTGCAAGGTGTAAGGTGTAGGGTGTTGAGTAGAAAAAGATTGGTCAAGGTTTTCAGAATCATTTTTTGTTGACCTTTCACCATTCACCTTTAACCCTTCACCCTTGACCTTTGACCC
>JAOTSC010000147.1 GCA_030247525.1 bacterium
AGAGCCGTAGCATCCAGATTTCCGGAATAGTCGCCCGAAATTTCCAATTGGGAAAAATCGCGATCCCGAAAGAGCTCAAACGATAGCGATCGTAATGGGGTTCCCGAAAGGTATTCCTGCGGATCAAACAATTCCACTGCTGCCGATAGCGCGGCTTGCTGCTTTGCCGAATCGAGTGTTGGCAGTGCGATAGCAGCTTTGAATCGATTCGCATCGGATTTTGCCGGCGCAGTTTCGATTATTCGATCACGAGTCAAGGGAACTCGAGTTATCTTTGAAGCAAGTGGTACATCTCCCGGGGCAACGATTTCCAGTTGCTTTTTCGCAGCAGAAACGACCTCAATAATCGAGGCATCGGCAGCGACCAACAAGGTGACATTGTTGGGATGAAACCAGGTGTGGTAGTATTGCGCTACTTGATCGCGGGTGATTGCCCCGATGGAGGCACGTGAGCCTAATGTCGGGTACTGGTAAGGGGTTCCACTCTTGGAATGGAGATCGAATAATGTGTTGAAACGATAGTCTTCGTCCTGCTCGTCTTTTAACATCTCCTGTTCTACGATCCCTTTTTCTTTCTCGAACTTGTCAAAAGGGAGTGTTGAGAAAAAGAGTTGTTCGCGGAGCAAACCAAACAATGTGTCTAAGTCACTGGAGCGTCCAACGATCATGAATGCTGTGTAATCTTTTCCGGTTTGTGCATTCGCATAAACGCCAAGTTCATCAAAGGCTGCATACAATTGTTCTTGGTTAAGTGTGCGGGTTCCGTTAAAGAGTAAATGCTCGAGATAGTGTGAGATACCATTAGTAGCGGCCGTTTCGTTGCGTACACCAACATGAACCACTGCAACAATTCCCACCATGCCAGTTCCTGGGGAAAAGGCATAGTTACCTGCCATACCGTTGGTAAGTGAGAACTCTTTCGCATTTGCATTCAGTGTGATGATAAAAACGAGGTAAAATACGATAGCAATGGTTTTCTTCATGTTACACCCTGTGATTACAAGACTTCAAAGTAATAACACAAAGGGTAAATAAAAAGAAGCGCCGGATATTGCTATCCGGCGCACTCTTACAGAAAGCAGGAAAATACCTGCACAACCATTTGTTACTTGATGAGCATCATCTTATGCATTGCCTGGAAGGAACCAGCCTCGATCCGGTAGAAATAGACACCACTGGAAAGATTGGAACCATCAAAGGTAACGCGATGAGAACCGGCGCTGAAGTTTCCGTTCGCCAAGGTAGCAACTTCACGACCCATCACATCCATCACAGTAAGCTTAACTTTGGCGGCACGCGGCAACGCAAAGGAAATCTCAGTCGAAGGATTAAAAGGATTCGGGAAGTTCTGTGCCAACGAATACTCTGACGGAACAATAGTCGGCTCGGGAGCTGCTGTTGCCGAAGCAAAACCGCGAACGCGATAGTTCACTGTTGCCGGTGTTGTATTCGTGGTCATTTGCATCAGGGTATTCAAAGTACCCGGATTCGCCGGATTCCAACGCACTGTGACAAAATGACTGTCCATTGCCGCTACGCTGAATGCGGTATCATTGTTGACAAAAGTGATGTACGGACGTTGGGCCGTGGTAACCCAAATGCGGGAAACGTTTAACGCTACACCGCCATCGTTGTATACTTTGAAGGTACGGTTTATCGGAGTATTGACGGCCGTGGTATCGAATTGCAGGGTGTCGCCAACAACCGGTTCCGTTCGAAGAATTGGATGCGGTGGTAAATCAGTGGTATGAGCGATGTAACCACGGATATTCCAATCGCCGGATTCGTCGGGTTCCATACCAGCGGTCGCGGTTTGCCACGTCACTGCCGGCATGCTAAGATTAACACCAGCCAACGGCGGCGTTGCATCGCGATAGACGGTATGACCCGTTACGGTTTTCAGCACACACAACACGCCACCCTGGAAGATATTCAAGCCACCAGTACTTGCTTTGTATTGAGTTGCAGTCGATCCGATAACATTGATAGTTCCTTGCCAATCGGGCGTTCCGGAGAATGTTGCCAAATCAGGCATTAAATAGGCTTCTACGGTATCGAGGCGAGCAACGGTCGTACCAGCGATGATGAAGCTCATCGAATCCAAACGGGCGGGATAACGGGATGGAATCAACATGACACCAATCCGTTCGCCACTGCTAAAGTTAACTGACGAATTGGGGTCTTCATCGTCATACTTGTACCAAGTGTTCAAGCTATTGACTTTTTGTTCCAGCATCATCGCGTCATTGCCTGGATCGTCATCTAACGCCAACATTGAACGGACAGTCAATGCTGCATGTACAACACGACTCGGGGTCGTCCAACGATTGGTTGTTGATACAGTCGCGGAAGCACCCCGTACTAATGAAGTAGTGACGGATACGGTTTCCGTGAATAACGTGTCGCGGGAAACGGTATCAATTAACGTGAAACGTACCGGGAAATTTTGAATTGGATCGAATCCATTATTGCGAATCGTAGCCGAGAAGCCAACCGATGCACCATAAGGATGGAAGAAGCGACGATCACCATTCGCACGAGATGCATAAACACTATCTACACGGGCGTCTGTTAAGTCGCCAACATAACGGCCACCAACGCGAAGAATTAAATCACCACCGGCTGCCGACATCCCTGTCGACCAATCGGTTCGTCCACTGGTTTTCACTATAGAACGGTTATCGGTATTGCCGTTACCATCCATGATATTCCACCAGCCGCTACCAGAATAAGCGCCACCTGGTGCGGGTCCATAGATTACCCAAAAACTACTGCCAGCAGCAAACTGAACGGAATCCGGAAAATCGGTGTCAACCCATACTAAATCGGGTACTGGGGGATCGATCCGGAACCACATACCGGGAACAGCTTGGTTCGGTCGATGGGCAGTGCCGATTAAAGTATCGGTGTAAACAAAAACCGAGCAAGGTGCTGTGGTATTCGTACCACCACCGGAACCAGCATTCAACATCGCCAAATAGGCAGATTTGAGCATAAACGAAGTTGCTACAGAAAAGCGGGTACCACTCCAATAATTAGCAGTTGTCGTCAAAAGCCCGGGCGAACCATTATCATAGTACACCGAGTCGGGTTGCGGAGAATCGGTTCCGACCGGCATTCTAAGATTGTTTCCATGCGCCGGGATCACGGCGGTTTCAGTCGAGGCAAATGCCACTACTGCCACCAGTAAAAGTCCCAGCCACCAAAAGCGAGTCATCATAACGTGATCCTTTCTCGTTGAATTCCTTTCAATCCTACTCGAGCGTGTTTCCTGTGGAATTCAGGTTGCGCGCACTACCCGGGGTTACCGGGGTGTTGTGGTAAAGATAGACAAATATAGGCGTAGCTTGCCCGAAACGCAATTCGAAGATCGATATTGCTTATAATGGTGAGAGTAGTTAAGTACGATAAAAGTTGCAAGCTCGAATGAGAGTAAGCACTGAATCGGGAACTAAACCGTCAATCGGTAATCCCATCTTTATCCGTTCCCGAATCATAGTCGATGAAATATTCAGTGGTTGTACCGGAAGAATTGATACATTCTCTTTTGTTAATATTGGATGATTGGGGCGTTCGAAGACGTGAAGTGTTGTTAGAGTAAGAATTTGCTCGGGATCTCGCCAAGTGGAAAATTGCTGATACGAATCAGAACCAAGGAGAAAATGAAATTCGTTCTCTGGAAATCGTAACTGCAATGATTTCAATGTATTGACTGTATAATGGGGACCAGATGTCTCGAGTTCAATGGTACATATTTTGAAGTTTGGATAACTCTGAAGTGCCGCTGCCAACATCTCCTGTCGAAACGTGGCGGGGGTGTGCACAGCGATGTTTTTGTGGGGAGGATTGCCAGTTATCAAGAACCAGACTTCTGCTAACGGAATGGTTTGTAAAGCGACCACTGCCGCTTGGAGATGGGCATTGTGAGGGGGATCAAAGGTTCCACCTAACAGTCCGACTCTCATTTTTTCTCTAATTCGCGGATCGCTTTACCGGCAGTAATAGCTGCTTCGGTGCCGGGAAATTTATTAAGACATTGTTTATAAGCAGCTTCGGCGGCAGCTTTTTCAGTAAGCTTCGCTAAAGCGTCCCCTTTTCCGACCAAAGCCCATGGTTCTGCTGTAGTGAGGTAATAGGTTTCGAGAATCCGATCGAAATAAATAATCGCTGAATCGTACTTGCGCATTTTCAAGTAAAGTTGCGCCGCATCAAGTTCTTTCAATGCGAGCTTCTCACGACAACGGTTGATGTGATCTTCACAGTCTTTTGCAAAGGTGCTGCTGGGATATTCTTCCAACATCTGTTGGAACTCTTCGAGGGCTTTGATTGTGTTGCTTTGTTCAAGTTGCCGTTTGGGGGAGAGTTCCCACCAACTAATCGCTGATTTATAACGAGCTTCTTCGACCAATGGTGAAGCCGGAAACTGCTCCGCTAATCGTTCATACTCGGACTGGGCAAGGATAAACTCGCCCTGCTTGAAATGGGCTTCGGCAAGCAGTAACTGCGCAGAGTCGACTTTTGCCGTTCCAGAGAAGGCGATGAGATAAACTTCGACTTCTTCAATGACCCGGTCGTATTTCTTGCGGTCGAATAGCTTTTTGATTTCCTGAAATCGTTGTTCCGGCGAAGGGATTTGCAAAGATTTATTACCGCCACAGCCAACAAAGAGCGGAATAGCAACAAAAAGTGCGACGAGTAGTAGCAGGGATTTATTTCCTGACAAAGTAGACCAGACCAAGCACAACTCCTATGGTTAACGATAACAGGACACCCGTCCAAGGGTGTGAAGCAACAGTAACAGTTGTCGAATCATGAGCTACCAGCGTGTCGACCAATACCTTTACCGTATCTACTGCAGATTCAGCGATTGTCCTATCCATGTGACAAGATAGTTGGTTTCCTAACCCTCTGAAAGTCGAATATCGGACAACAACAAGGCAAATTAGCTAAGTAGTTGCAAATATTTACCGGGAAACGAGTTTTCTTCGGTTGAGGAGCGCATAAACAAGCACACCAAGGAAGCTGAAAAGTGATACTGCTCCCCACCATGGATAACTGCCAATTCGACGCACTGGTTCCCGAGCGATTGGGATTGTGTAGACCTTTGCCATCGGTGCTATGTCGGGCATTCGATCCTGCCAGCGTCCAGCAGCATCGATCCAACCACTAACTCCGGTATTGGCACTTCGTACCAACGGGACACTCACTTCGACAGCCCGGGGCAGAAAAAGATTTGCGTGTTGTGGTTTTTCATTTGTATGGTCGTACCAGGCATCGTTGGTCACATTCGCCAATAATTGGACGCCGCCATCGGCAAACATCGCACCCATTTGGGGAAAGATCGATTCGTAACAAACGGGTGTTCCCACTTTGATTATGCCATATTGCGTCGGTATCTCCAGAGGAAGTTCACGGGGTCCCGGGGTGAATTCCGCTTGTCCCAAATTCACATTATGCAGACTCGGTACAAGCCATTGGAAAGGAATCCGCTCTCCCAAGGGAACCAGCCACCGCTTTGCATAGAAGGTAGAATCGATACCGCCCATACGTCGTGGTTTCAAAACGAAAACCGCGTTGTATGTAAGAATCTCCTCCCCATCGCGCAGATAGTGCTGTGCCCCAGCGATTACCGGGATATCCAGCGTATCGATCAGATTTTGCAACCGCTCGCGGTGTCCGATTCGCGCATGTAGATAAAATGGAACGGCGGTTTCCGGCCATACGATGAAATCGGGTTTCTGAGGTAACAACTCTCGGGAGAGGGAAATCGCACGATCAACGGTGTAGAAGGGATCATTCGCCCACTTACTCTCAGGGTCGATACTGGTCTGAATGACGCCAACCCGGAGCAGGATATTGTGCGGGGGCGTTGTTCGATGTATGAAGTAAGGTGCAATGATTAGAACCGGGACAACAAGCAGAATCCGCCAATTTTTCTTTGCTATCGAGTAGGCAATCAAGCCATTCACACACAATAGATAAGTACCAAGCAACCATACCCCGCCGACTGCGACAAAGAGGAGTGGAGCATCGAGCGATACCAATGGCAAAGCTGTGATCGTCCACGGGAACCCTAACTCGCCATGGGAAACGAGCCACTCGAATCCGGCGTAGCCGAAAGTGACTACAAGCAAACCCCAGATTGTAGATAGCCGCTTTGCAATGAATCCCGCCAACCAGAAGAAGATGCTGTTGCGGAACGAAAGGTATAGTACCATCGCAATGTAGGAGAAGAAGGCGAGTTCTTCGGAGGTTCCGCTATTTGCCGATACCCAATGTACTGCCAATAGATTGAATACTACGTTGTACCACCAACCGGCGAACCACCATCCACGGGGATTCCCGAGGAGGCGAAGATACAAGGGGATGAACGAAAGAAATGCGATCCAACCGAACTGATAGGGTGGTAACGCGATTGCGGCAAGCAATGCGCTTGCAGTAGCCGCAAGTAACGTTGTGGCGAACTGCGATTTGAACAGCTTTGGAATCCAGTGGAAGTAGTTACTCATAGTTTATGGTTGTTCTAAAAGAGATACAAAAATGCCTTCGCGAATCGCTTGTTCCAATAGTAATGCGGCAGCGGTTCGGTCAACAATTCCCTTGTCCTTCGAGTAGGATATCCCGCGCTCTTTCAGATACTCTTCGGCGGCAAAACTGGAGAGATGCTCATCATAGGAGATCACTATCGCTCCCGTTGCTCGAAGTTTTTCGGCGAAATTATCGGAAAGCCTCGTGATAGCGTGTTCCATTCCATTCGGCATTTCCGGTCTACCGAGTAATACGATATCGATACGTTCTTTACGAATGATATTGGCTATTAACCCGACAACATGCTCAAAGGAACCAGTGAGGGTTTTGAACGGAGACGCCATGCCGGTGCGGGTTTCGCCAATTGCGATGCCGGTGCGTTTCTTTCCGGGATCGACGGCAATGACACGGAGGTTACTGGGCATTCTCGACATCAGTATCGTCAAGCCGATGTACCCGGATAACATCTTTGACGGAAGTTACTTTGGAGATGATCTGTGATAATTGAGATAGGCTTTTCACCGAAAGTACTAACGAACCAACGGCGGTACCGTCGTTTGCCTGCATCTGCAAACTTAGAATATTCACATCGAAGGAACTAATTTTTGTCGTTACATCGTGCAGCATCCCTTTGCGGTCGTTGGCAACAATTTGCAAGCGCGCGTTAAAGACCGCTTCGGGGTCGACATCCCAAGATACATCTACAATTTTGTCAGGTTCTTTACTCAGTTCTGCGAGATTCTTACAATTCATCCGATGGACAACAATCCCTTTTCCCTTGGTGAGGTAACCGCGGATGCGGTCGCCGGGAAGCGGTGTACAACATCGTCCGAGAGATATCATGACATGGTCGAGACCAGTCACTTTAACGCCAGTATCGCTCTGTTTCGGTTTCGATTTGCGGATGATTTTGGTGAGCCAATTCGCCGATGAGGGTTGTTGTGGCACTAACTTGCGCAACACGTGCGACATCTTCAATTGACCGTAACCGATAGCGGCATGGAAACTTCCGAGATCGCCGAAACCTAATTGATTGGCAACGGTCTGGATTTCCTCGTTTTTCAGTTTGAGATTGATGCGTTGAGTTTCACGATGCAATATCTCTTCGCCCAACTTTTGGCATTCCTCGAATCGGACTTCCTGAAAATAGCGTTTGATATGAGTACGGGCTTTCGGCGTTTTAACTGCCGTAAGCCATTCCGCCGATGGTTTCCCTTTCGCCGAAGTAATAATCTCAATGGTACAACCGTATGGCAAAGTTGCTGACAGTGGGGCGATGCGACCGTTAACTTTCGCCGCAATCGCATGGAGACCGACATCACTGTGAATTAAGAAGGCGAAATCAATGGCGGTGGCGTCTTTCGGAAGCCGGTATACATCGCCACGCGGGGAAATTACATAGATATCTTACGGTTGAAGGTCGCTCTTCAAG
>JAOTSC010000148.1 GCA_030247525.1 bacterium
CCTCGGAAGGTTCCACGAAACTAGCGAAGTCGTTTACTCGTCCAACTTTTGTGACCAATAGCTGGCATCATCAAGCAGTAAAAATCGTATCACCCGGAGGAGTTGTCGCCGCTCGGGCACCGGATGGTATTGTCGAAGCAGTCGAGTGGGAAGAGTATCGCGCCGCTGGAGTGCAATGGCACCCCGAGCGAATGGTTCAAAATGCCGAATCTAAGGCATTAGCGTCCTACTTTATCGAACAATGCAGTAATCGAGCGTCATGAACCGGAAGCAAATTTTAACCCCGTTGGATTGGCTGGAAGCGCCGCAACAACAGACGTTGCCGCCACTCACTTTTATCGTCGGTTCCGATGAGTGGGTAATCGACATTCTCATCGACAGCTTCAAGCATAAACTCGCTATCGAAGATTTCGAGTATGGTTTCTCGATTCTGTATGCCGACGACGTTTCACCGGAAGAATTTTTCGATAGTCTGCAAGGAAGTTCACTACTGTATGCCGCACCTAAATTGGTTTTCCTCCGTGACATTCCTTCCGGTAGAAAAGAAAAACTGCGGAAATTGTTTGAGCAGACACTGAAAGCGATTCGCGCCGACAACACGTATGTCGTTTGGTTGATGGATGTGTACGATGGCGGTCGCAAACCGAAAATTTGGCCATATACAATCTTATCTCCACAGTTAATCATCCGGTTCGATGAGCGTGACGATTCCGAAATGCTGCGGTGGACGAGATATTTACTCGAGCGAGAAAAACTACGGTTATCGCCGAAATCGGTTTCGCAATTGGCGAACTCATCACAGTTTCCCTATGAACTCCACAATACGATTGAGCAATTGCGGCTTTGGGCAAAACCGGATGGTTCCATCGATGACAGTGTCTTTGCGCAATTATCGTTTGGCGAATTGGATTCGGTAGTAGAGGACGTTGCGCTATACTTGCTATCGGGTCGGAAAAAAGAGATGCTATCTGCCCTTAACCGATTGGATGAGCAATTTGTCGCTCGCAGTTCGACGACAATAATCTGGAAATTGGCAGCTATCCTCCACGAGTGTTGGCATTGGCAGTTGCCGACGTCCGCTGACAGCCCGGGTGGCCGCTGGAATCCTTACTTCCGTTTGTTAAAAGACTTGGAACCGTTTCGACACACGATATCGGAATCGGCAATCTGGGCGACCTTACACGACCTTGCAGCGCTTGATGTCGATTTGAAATCGACCGGTGCGTTTCAACAGGAACACCGCCTCTTGTTGCAAACCCTCGTTCCCGCAGTGGAACGATTCATCGCGGGAACCTACTCAAGAGTTCGTGCGTAAAGAATGATGAAACCACCTGAACCCGGGGAAGAGACCGGAAACACTTCCGTGAAAGAAACTGAAGGAGAATCCGAACCGATAAGTGTTCGTGCGGCGTCGCAACTGGAACCAACGTCCGACCGCTTGTTAATGCAGCGTTTTCAAGCCGGCGAAGAAGCCGTTTTCGATACGTTGGTCGAACGCTATCAAGCGCCACTCTACACATTTGTTGTCCGCATGCTTGGCGATGCCAACGGCGGCAAGGATATCCTGCAGGAAACATTTCTCAGAGTTTGGGAGCATCGCGATCAATACCGGGAAGTTGCCCAGTTTTCCACGTGGTTGTACACAATTGCGGCAAATTTAGTGCGGTCGGAGTTGAGAAAACGGAAGTTACGGCGATGGTTACCACTCGGCCACCAAAGCGATGATGTTCCTGAAATCGATCCGCCCGACGATGGCTTTTTGCCGGACGAGTACGCCAACAGCAGTGGTCTACGCACTGAGATTAATCTCGCATTGAAAGCATTGCCGCGGGAGTTCCGGGAAGCTGTTGTCTTACGTGACATCAACGATTTATCGTACGAAGAAATTGCGACCGTGTTGAAAATTCCGGTCGGTACGGTGAAATCACGGGTGAACCGAGGCCGGGCGCGTTTGCAGGAACAACTGCGGGATTACGTGTAACGAGTATCCACTCCGTAAACGACGGGGTTAGCAAATCTAACGAAGAGACTGGAAATCCGGCGCTTTTCGATAGTGGAAGGAAATTTGACTCATTGGAAATGCTATGATTGATTGTACCGAATATGAGCGGCTGTACCCGGTGAATGAGCAAGGAAAGCTCTCATCGGAAATGCAACGGGAAATGTTAGAGCACCAGAAGGCATGTAAGTTTTGTGCTTCCTTCAGTGCAACCGACGCCTATTATCGCACTCGGTTGCAGACGGTTGCCATCGAAACCGATGCGCCGAAACTCAACTGGTTCCAGATAAAACAACCGCATCCGGCAACGAGTCATCGCAAAAGTGTATCGATGCGTTCGTTAAGCTTTGCTGCTGGAATTGCAGTTGGTGTGGTGTGTGTTTCGCTTTGGGTGAATTTCGATGGTACGTTGCCGAATCAGAATTACGCTGGTACTGCGAATCAACCTGCAGTGGCACCACAACAGCAGAAGGAAATTGTGAAACAGGATCCAAAGGCGATTCTTGCTGACACAAAAGTAGGCACAAGCGATTCGATGAAGAAGCCGTCCGCCGCTGATAGTCAGCGGGTTTTGCATCCGGTACCCAACGATTTCAACAACGGATTCCAAACAGTCACATCGGGCAACTAGTTTCCCGAAAACTCAATCGATATTGAGATGGGCAAGCTGTATCGCTTGCCCATTTTGTTTGCAATGAGATACAAAAAAACGGGCTGACAACTGTCAGCCCGTTTGTAACTCGAATGAAGTGTTTACTTCAGGTACATAACTTTCACCGTTGACATGACATTGCCATTCACTTGCAGCCGAGCGAAATACACTCCGGTAGCAATATGGCGAGGCTGCCAGGTGACTGTCTGCCAACCGGCTCTTTGATCTAACACTATATGATCGACTTGACGCCCGGTAATGTCATGTAAAGTCAACTGTGCATTCCCATCCTTCACCAATCCAATACGCAACTGAATGGCGTTATTGAATGGGTTCGGGTATGCGTTTGTTATGCTCGTTTCCGTCGGCAAGAGACCATCACTTGCTTCAGGTGCATCGACTTGTACAATTGCAATCACAGTTCGTGACATCGCATAAACCGGTTCGTTGTACAAATCTTGTATCACTGTAGAAAGGTACCAGAAGCCGTCGGCAAGGAATCCGATGTTCCATTGTACGGTATCGATCCCATCGTGTTCGTAAGATGGCCAAACTCGATTCGACATAACCGGACTGCCGGAACCGGGGAAGGAATCGGTACTATTAAAGAGGAACCATGATGCACTATCGTCTTCATCGCCGTTCGAGACAATCAACGGAATGTTTGTGTGCCGTCCCAATTGCCGTTGTACGTAAATCGTGTCGGGAATGGATAGCGACCGGAATGTGCCATTATACCAAATGGAATCAACCGATGTTGTAGGTGGATAATTGGGCGTAACTGCACCAAATGCCGTCATACAGGAATTATTGGTTTCCGAAGATTCCAACAGCGTATTATCGGCATCCAATTGCCATGTCACCTCGTACGGACCTTCGATGGGAACGATAAACGGTGTTGAATAAAGGTTGTATGTCGTCTCTTCTTCGCCGGCATTGACATCAAGTTGAGTACTGAAGAATGCTTGATTATTCACCAAACATTGCGCGCGGGTACGAACGGCATTGCCTAACGAATCGCGAAGCAATCCATTGCCGGCAATCTTGTGTTGCAGATGGAAAAGTAGCGTATCGCCAACCTGCGGATAGGTAATCCATACTGTATCGCGAGCACGATAGGTGGCACAACGAACAGCGTTATGATCAAACAAACCATCGTCGATGGAAACTTTGACATTATCTACGAATGCACCACGAAGGCTATCGTTGATGGCGTTGGACTTAAAGCGCCAACCTAACCAAACATAACGCTTACCTAACGCTGAAATGATTGTGCCTGCGCTGTCCAAACTATCCATTTTCATTAATGCAAATTGCCAATAAGTATCGGCACGCCCGCAGTGAAAACCCCTGACCAAAGTATCGCGAACCCAAACGCCAGCAGTATCGAACACCGGAAACGTCCGAACCGGCTGATACCATTGGTCGCGTGCAGTCAATGGATTGGGTGGGGAGGGAGAAGTTGCACTAAATGCTACTTCCCAGAAGAAAGTGTCGCCGACTGCAACTCGATTAATCCATTCAAAGGACGCTCGCGCATCGCGAACCCGCACCCGCACATTCGTCGGTGGAATTGTGGTTGTATCTTCCATAATCGTTAACGAGTCGGTCGCAAACGGACCCCAACGCATGTGGGTGTGCATATTCACCCGATAGCGATCAAATTCGGGATCACGACCGCCAGTTGTGACGTTGCTATTCGAGGCGTCACACCAAGCCGCTTGGATGTAACGCTCGGGATAGGATGGGTCAACCCGGTAGATATAGTTCTGAATGCCCCAATGTGGTTGGGTGACTTGAGGCCAAGGAACAACTACCCACGGTTGCGAGTTTGTCCATCCTTGTCGCGGTTGACGCCAAGTCCATGTTCGGGGATCGTTTTCAAAGTTTTCCTGCATGACATACTTCCATGCAGCGAGTGCAGGGATTGCCGTGGTAAGCACAAATCCTAACGCAAGCGCTAACCACATCATCCGGCTACTGCCTAATGACCATCGTTTCATGCTTTCCTCCATCGCTGTTTTCTGATCAATGTATCCACAATACAAATCGGTATAAGCTACTCACGAAAGTGTTCGAGGACAAATCTCGTTGGCATCTCCCCGTAATTTTCCTGTGATAGCGAGCGCTGTCCAAACTCCGGCACAAGCGGCACTTTCCAACGTCGCCGGCAAACCGGTTGCTAAATCGTCGGAGGCTCGCCAAACATGTGGGATCACCAACTTTGGTGGAAGCCTTGCCTGTTGCCATTGTTGGGTTTGCAGGGGAGTCGCGGTAAGTTCTTTTACAATTCCCATCTCCTTAACAATTACCAATTCCGGGAAAATTGTCTGAAGCTGTTCTGCAACATTCCGATAGATATCTTGATGGGATAGCGACGCCCACTCCGGGTTTCCGCTGGTCACCGCTTCCAAGATAGCGGGCGTGCCTGCCGAAACGAAGACCCAGTCGATGGCACCTTTAGAAAAACCTACCCATCCCGGCTTAATGCCTTGAACTTGTATCCGCACTGTAACAATAGGAGAATACTGTATATCACTATCGCTAATCAGTAACATGCGGGCTCGGGCTGGAACGGCAAGTACTACCTCGTCACATTCAATTTCCGTCGAACCACAAATAACCGTTATACAACTTTCACTGGGTTGGATTTGAGTCACGGGAATTCCAGTTTGAATATCAACACCATTTTGTAAAAGATTATCTCTCAGAGGCGTAATTATCATTTCAGTGAGTGGAGTCACCCGGAACAGCTTCGCATACTCGCCTTTCAGAAAGAGCGACTCAGTTACAACGGTACGAAATAACGAAAAATCTGTCAGTTCGATTGGTGTATTGATTGTTGACATCACAAACAATCGGAGAAAATCACGGATTCGGTCACTGAACCGATGGTGTTGTACCCAATCGTCGACTGTTTTCCACTTTGATTGATGAGTGAGGGATAATGCAAACAGGCATTTCGCAAATCTCAATCCATCCAATCCAAAGGCTCGGTACATTTCCCAAAGCGTAAAGAGCCGAAATTTCCCCGGAGTCAAGCGCTGTTTGCGATTCTTGTCATCAAACCATTCAATCGAAGTAAATTTTGCGTCGATTGGTAACGGCTTTCCAACGTAATCGAGCAAACCTCGCAACATGCGATAATTACCGGAAACTAAATGGGGTCCATTGTCTAAGGGAGGAGTGGTAGGTTGGGTACACGCGCGTCCACCCAAGTAAGGTCTTCGTTCGAGTAACGTTACCCGGAATTTTTCTCGCGCAAGAATTGTCGCACATGATAACCCGGCAACTCCACCACCTATGACGACCACATGCTTCATTCGGTTAGTTCCAATACCCTTGCCAACCAGCAACCAATTTATCGATTCCGCTAATTCTCACGGTTACATCCGGATGATATCCGCTCTTTTCCATCTTTTGAAACAACTTGTAGTAGACACCGCGCAACGCTTCAGAGAACCGGGTTTCCCGTTGAAATGCCGTTGGTCGCAATTCCGATGCTCTGTGGTAGGCTTCTTTGCAGCGAGTACCAACATACTGACAAAGGGCAACAACTTTTTCTGGCGCTGGTTTGGTGAGCAAATCCGATTCGGATACTTGATGCAACTCTAACCAACTGGCAGGCAAATAAATTCGGTTGGTTAGCGATAAATCCTTCCGAATATCGCGTAGAACATTCGTAAGTTGTAAACTTCGCCCAGTCCAAATAGCATACTCTTTTCCCACCGATTCTGGAACTCCGCACAAAGCAATCACCAAACGGCCAACAGTACCGGCTACATGGTCGCAATAGAGCCACAAAGCCGTTTCGTCTTTTACCCGGACTGCGTCGCCAATATCAGCGGTCATCCCCTCAAACAACTCCTCGAAGGGAGAAAGTGGCAGCGTAAAGCGATGGATAGTGTCATAGAGCGCGGCATAAAAATCGTTTGCAAAACACTGCTTTTGCACCATATCGGTATATGCATTTTGTAGTCCATCTAACCGTTGGTGCTTCTCGGAAATCGTACCCGCTTCGTCAACCGCGTCGTCAAGGAGCCGGCAAAAAGCATAAATCGCATTCATCCCATGTCGCTTAACGGGTGGCACTAACCAAAAGGTCAACGGAAAGCTCGATCCGCTGCTACGGGCGATTCGGGCGGCTTCCCGGTAACCGTTGTGAATTCGATCTTTCATTGTTGCAAGTTGAGAGGTTGCCGGTTAGAATCCGATTTTTTGCGAAGTAACGATTGCAATGCTGCAAGCCCACGGTCAAGTTTACTGACCACTAGCCGTTGACTCAAGGTGTCGAAATCACTGAGTTCGATTTTACGAAGTAATCGCATTCCAGAGGTAGCAAACCAATCGATAGTAAAGCCAACGCCACCGTGCAGTTGTGTAAGACCTTTGCGCCCCGTTTCAAATCGTTGCCTTGTATCGTCACACAATTCACGGAGTAAATCCCTGTATCCTGCTGTTGCGATGCCGGTTTGTAATACGTTCTTTGTAACACCGAAATGCTCACGACGATCCCGGGGAAGGTAGATCCTGCCGCTTGCGAAATCGCGCTGGACATCCTGCCAGAAGTTTACCAGTTGCAACGCCGTGCAGACATAGTCAGATGCTTGATCTACCGAGTTGTTTACCTGTTCTGGAGCAAGAATACGCAACACCAGTCGACCGACTGGATTTGCTGAGTGTTCACTATACTCAATGAGATCGGAGAGTGACTCCCAATCGGTTACAATCTGATCACGTCGGAATGCATCGAGCAAATACTGGAACTGCTCTACTGGAAGCGTTCGGCGGACTATCAACTCGGCAACCGCCGGATAAAACGACGGCGCCGACTTGTTCGCCAGCGCCGCATGCAGATTTTGTTCAATGTCGTCGAGTTTATCGGTGCGGAAAGCGGCTGAGCCGGGTAAGTCTGCCGCATCGTCAGCCGTTCGGCAATACGCGTACAAAGTCAACAAATCGTATCGTGCTTGCTTCGGCAACCACCAAGTAAAACGCGCAAAGTTTTCCCGATGCGCCGCGGCAATCCGAAGTACTTCTGCTAACGCTGTTTGATTACTCTTCTTCGCGGACTGCACCTTCACCGCCATCGCCGCCGGTCGGACTGACGACACCGGCTGAGATTGCCGACTCCTCGATGAGATTCATCGCTTCGCGCTGATGTTCTTTCACCTGTTCACGGAAGCAGATCCAGTGATAAAAGCCTTCCAAGCCAGGTTGCTTACAGATGTATGGCTTCTCGTTAACTGTTAACTCGATTTTGCAGCGTTTACAAGCAATTCCGGAACTTGGGGCTTGCTCGACCGG
>JAOTSC010000149.1 GCA_030247525.1 bacterium
GGTTTGATGCGGGATAATCGCCACATCCTTTTTGTATCAAATTTGGATGATCCAAGTGGGCGTAATTTTGAGCTTTACCAAATTGACACCAAAAATCCCGACAAAACCGAACGAATTACCATATTCGACGGTTTTGATGGCTTCCCGATGCCCTCCCCTGATGGGAAACATCTTGTGTTTTGTTCCAATAGAAACGGCTCCCATCCCCACGAAACGAATGTATTTATCGCAGATTGGAAATAATCCTTGAACGCGCCGGTAATTAAGTTTGCCGGCGCTTTCTATTTCGTGTTCCCCCGCACAGGAAAAAACTTTTTAAAACAGTCCAATCCGCTTGAAACCATAGGAATTGCGCTCTATCTTCCACTGAGCTATGGTATGACCTGCGGTGCTTTTTCGTAGGGAAGGGTTTGTAATGCTCCTTGCCGTGGACTCGTAGTTTTGTACTTCACTTTTTTACCAAAAGGCATCACAGTCTCCGCGTCGTTAGGCTGTGACCATTCATTCGATGTGTCAATGTTGAATTTTATCGGAGGTTATCGCATGCAAAGAACTCGCTTGTCAAGCAAGCTGTGGTTCGGCCTCACTGTTGCGTTATTGCTGTTTGCCGGTCTGGCTATGGCGGCTACGCAAAATGAGCTCGTTGCTGCAAAGGATGCGCAAGTGCGCGCCATTGCTGAACGAATGCTTCAGGGAGAGGCAGTATCACCAGCTGAAAAAGAGCGCGCGTACTCGATGTATCAATCGATGGTACGTGAACGCTCAACTGAACCCCCAACCATCGATTTAGTCGGTGGTCCGGACGAGTTTGGTTATCGATTCATGGACTCGCAAGAGACCAATGGTCCTGTGTTTAGTTGGATACCCGGTGGTGGAACAAATATCACTGGATTAACTGACGACAACAGTATGGGACCGTTTCCTATCGGGTTCAGTTTCTCATTTTACGGCAACACCTACACCGATTTTTATGTCGGCTCGAACGGTATGATCCAGTTCGGCGGCATATATAACTATTCCTACTCCCAGAATTTACCGCACACCAGCGACTCCGCTGGCGTATGGCTATGGGGCCGTGATATGCACTGTGGTTACGGCGGAACGACTGTAACCTATCAAAACCTCACCAATCCGTCGCGATTGGTTGTGACCTACGATTCGCTTGCCCAATATTCGGCAGCTACGAATCGCGTCAGTGTACAAGTCATTTTATATCAGACTGGCGAAGTATTAGTCCAATACGGCAATCAATCCGGTACTCCGGCGATTGTTACTGCTGGTATTCAAAACTATCAGGGATCGATTTATCTCCGGTATGTTAATGCCAGTGATTTTCTGCCACCATCCGGCCGTGCGGTCTTGTATTATCGCTTAGGTGCGGCTTCCAATCCCATCCCGGAAAGTGGAACTACCGGCGTTCCAACAAATACTTCTCTGAGTTGGACTGCTGGTCCCGGTGCCGTGAGTTATGACGTTCTGTTTGGAACAGTGAATCCCCCGGTTACGGTGGTTTCCTCGCAACAGACAACACTCACGTATACTCCGACGTTAGCGGCAAGTACTACTTATTATTGGCAGATCGTATCCCGTGGCGAAGGTGGCAACACCGTCAGTGGTCCCGCTTGGACATTCCAAACCGGCACCGGTATGTCGCCCAACGCTCCGAGCAATGGAACGATCAGCAATGCGACCACGACATCCTTACAAGTTAACTGGACTGATAACTCGAATAACGAAACCGGCTTCCCAATTCATCGCGCAGGGGTTGGCGGCGGTTATTCGTTACTCACGACCGCAGCCGCAAATGCGACTTCCTATGTCAATACCGGTTTAACGCCGGCTGACCGATTCTTCTATCGCATCTATGCCATGAATGGTGAAGGCACTTCGTTGCAGTACGCGTTGTGCAACGGTTGGACACTGCCGAATCCGGCAGGCATGCTCACACTCGGAATGGCAGGAGCCGGTCACACCACGATCCAAATCGTGTCGATTACCGACGATGGCAATTCAGCGAATGCAACCTACAAGATTTTTGAAACCACGACCCAGCAGTATGTACAGGCTGACGGTCTGTTAGGTGTAACACCGGCAGTCCGCGGTCGTGCTGCCTGGGCGGGAACTGTTGTCAGTGGTTTAGTTTCCGGTCAAAGCTATTCCTTCCGGGCGGTTGCCATGAATGGCGACGGTGCGGAAGCCAATGGCCCGATCAGTTCGATAACAACGAACAGTGTCCATGTTGGCGGTCCCGATGCGTTCGGTTATCGCTATAAGGACTCGGAAGCCGTCGGCGGGCCGGTATTCAACTGGATAACCCCCTCGCCGAATGCCACAACCGTGACCGGATGGAACAGCACCGACGACGGATTTGCTGGCCCATTTGATATCGGATTCACCTTTACGTGGTATGGCGTTCCTTATACCCAGTGGATGGCAGGTACCAACGGTCGTATCCAATTTGGCGCTGTTGGTAATGCTTCCAGTTACTGGATGGCTGGTCCATTTCCCGGGTTCCCGGGCGGTGTCTATTTCTGGAATTATGATATGTCAGTTTCCGGAACCACCGTACAGTATGAAACCTTAACCGGTCCCAATCGATTGGTTGTTACGTATACAAACTTGCGTTACTTAGGCGGTACGTTCGGTATCGACGCACAAGTGATTGTGTATCAGAGTGGTGAAGTGGTAACGCAGTTTGGTCCCCAAACTGGTACCCCGGCTTTCGCTTGGAGTGGCATTCAAAACGATCAGGGTTCGATTTATTTGAACTATCCGATGATGCCCACGCCAAGCCTCGCAATTAGTTATTCGTTGGGTTCGGCGCAAGTCACTGCGAATGTTCGCACAGTTGCCAACGCGCCGATATCCGGTGCCATTGTCCAGTTGTTGAATTCCACTGGCATCAATGCGGAAACTTTGTCGAATACACAGGGTGCGGTTGTTTTCTCAAGCGTACCGGCAGAACTATATCGTCTCCGTGCTTTCGCCACCGGCTATCAGGTCACAACCACCGATACATTTTCGGTGCATGACAACGACACGATCGCCCGTACGTTAACGATGCAAATCCAGACGGCGAACTTGAATCCGCCACAAAACCTGGTAGCGGTAACCGGCCAAGTCGCTTCGGTTCCGTTGCACTGGGCGCCGCCCGTAGCCGGCACCGGCACGGTCATTGGGTATCGCGTCTATCGCGTCTATGGCGATACGACGATGATTTCCTATAATCCGAGCGCAACCGATACCACGTTCATCGACGAAGGTTTGATGAATGGATATCGTTATCAGTACTTCGTAAAAGCAGTATATAACGAAGGCTTCTCCGGGATGTCGAATATCGCGTGGGCGTATCCGCGACCGGATAACACAATGCAGTTCGGTAATATGCGCGGTCGCATTACCAACAACGAAACCTTTGCGGGCGTTCGCGGCACCGTACGGTTTGTTGGATTGGCACGATCGGCTCAAACCGACACGTTGGGTTACTACTCGTTCATCAATGTTCCAGTTGGCGTTTATTCGGTGATTGCCACCGCTACTGGTTGGCAAAATGACACCGTTTCGGTGACCATTACGCAAGATGGCGAGTTAACCCAGAACTTTGTGTTAGAGTCTATCGGCAATGCACCGCCGCAGGAGTTACGCACAAACGGCAACTACGACGACCGCGTCCGTATTGCTTGGAATGCTCCCGGCGACAACGGTATTCCAACCGAATGGAACAAGGATACCGGCGTATTAACCAATGCATTTTACAATCCGGCAGGCGACATTTGGAATTGTACCCGATTTACCCCGGAAGGCAGTTGGTCGATCACTTCGATGATGTGCTACTTCCTCCATGAAGGCGATCCCTTCTGGCCGTGGCCGAATGCACAACTACAATTGATGGGCTATGGTATCTTCCTCGAAGATCCTCTCACCAATCTTCCACAATTGCCCCCAATCTGGGAAGCGATTTGCCCGATCGACACCGGCGGATGGCGCATTATGGAAGTTGAAATGGCACAGTATACCGGCAACTTCTATCTTGGCGTTCGTTCGACGACCCAAGGAACCCTCGGTACTGGTAATACTGATGGTATCGCAATGGACGCCCAAATCGATTACATGGGCGCGAATATGCGTCAAACGACCACTGGTTGGGAAATCACCGATTACGGCGGATGGGGCGACTACATGATGCGGGCAAACGGTTTCACCTATGGTGGCGCCGACAATGCACCGCGTCCAATCGTCTTCCGTCACGACAATGCTGAAGTCGATTATCCGAACATGACCGCAGCACCGGTTCCGGCTGCCAAGGTTGCATCTACGCTAACCTTAGGGGTTGGACATCGGAACGTGGGCGAGTTCGCCCCGCGTCAAGTTTTCTTATCGCTTGATTCACGTGGTGACGAACGCGAAAATCCACCGTCGGTCGATTGGTTGAACGGTTATCGCATTTACCGCAACAACGCTTTAGTTGCAACCGTCGACTCAATGACTCGTAACTACATGGATGTACGAACCAGTCAATTGGAAAACACTGACGCGATTTATCACGTCACCGCAACCTATACCACTGCTCCGACGGAATCAGCGCCATCCGCTCGCGACACCGTTCGCTTTAACATGCGTCCGGCTGCCCCGACCGATTTGACTGCCGCTTCCGATAGCGTTACACACATAATTCTTACATGGACTGCTCCGACGACCAATGCCGACGGTACACCGCTGGTTGACTTGGCAGGCTTCAACATCTACCGGAACGATTCGTTAGTTGGTACTGCCGGCGCGACAGCAACCACATATACCGATACGCCGCCCGAACTGCGGGTTGCTTATACGTATAAAGTGGCAGCACGCGACGAAGTGCCAAACGTATCCGACTTCTCGAATACAACAACCCGTTCGGTTCAGAACTATTGGTCGCCGACCGATTTCATCTGGTATCCGACCGATACATTTAACAACGGTCCGACCGGCGATGATTCATATCAGACTGTTGCGATTGGATTCCCCTTCACCTTCTATGGCAATACATTCACAAACGTTGTGATTTCGACGAATGGTTTCATTACGTTCGACAACACAACTTTTGCCCCATACTGGAGCCCGGGTATCCCGAACACTGCCGCCGCGAATAATCTCGTTTGTGCAGTGCAAGCAGACCTGTATGCGCAGAACGCAGGTCAGGTGAAGTATTACAACAGTGGCGGCCGCTTTATCTATTCCTGTGAAAACCTTCGCTTCTTGAATGGCGTCGATTCCGCGGGAAGTTTCCAAATAATTCTCGAGCCGTCGGGCGCTGTTATCATCAGCTACTTGCGCGCTCCTGTTGGTTCAACGAACCCGTTATCTTATGCCGCGGGCGTTGAAAATGGCGATGGTACCGTTGGTATCCAATTGTATTACAACGGTGCGTTAGCTCCGGGTTATGCCGGCGCAATGGACGGTACTGCGGTTGGGTTCTGGGCTGGTCCGCAAACGATGGGCACCGCGATTGGTCATGTGTATCGTCGTGGCGGTGCACCGGTGGAAGGCGCCAGCGTTAGCGTGTTTGGCAACTGGAATGCTACTACCGACGCCACTGGTCGTTGGGAGTTAGTGGTTCCGGCGCGCTCTTGGCCGCTTAATGTTTGGAAAGATTGTTTACTGCCGCGAATCGTTCATACCGATTCGATTCTGCCGAATGATACAACCTACTTTGTCGATACGTTGTATCAACCGCGCGCAGTCACCGATGTGACCTCCCTTGAGTTCCAGGTGCCGGCTGGCGAAACTCGTTCGCAAACAATCATTCTCTCGAATCCGGGTGACTACAGTCTCGAATTTGAAACCCGCATTCAATACAGCGTTGCCGACAACACAATGACCGTTCCGGCGGAAAATGTGAAACTCTGGCAGCGGGTAACTACCCCGGCAATTGCACGTAGTGCTTCTGCGAAGTCGGTTGCCGCCCCAGTGGAAATGCCGAATGGTGGTTTCCGTGCCGATCAAAAAGCGGAGTATCAAGCGTGGGAACGATCCCATACTGCGAATCCGCCGGCGATTGATATGACATGGGGTCCGGATGCATTTGGCTATAATGCATTGGATAACGTAGAAGGCAACTTCCCGGTGTGGTTAAGCTTCACTGATATTTCTACCATCGGTACACAGGTCATCGTCAATATGGACGACCAGATCATGGTATCTACGATGGACGGTTTCTCGTTCAATTATTACGGAACGGCTTACACCAGTATCGTGTTTAGCTCGAATGGATACATTCAGTTCGATGCAACCGGTTCCAACTTCTTAAGCGGAACAATTCCGAATGCGAACGTATTGGGTGTATGCGCCGCTTACTGGCGCGACCTCGTGACAACCGTTACGAAGTACTATGATGCAGCCAACAACCGTTTCATCATTCAATGGGACGGCCGCATCTTTGGTGGCAACGATCCGGTACAGTTCCAGATGCAGTTGCATGGCGTGAATGGTGCAATCGTAATCTTCTATAACACGATGTCCACTTCTACCGCAACCGCTGGCATCCAAAATGCTGACGGCACGAACAACAACTATATCGCCTGCTACAATACGGCAGCTCCGACAGCGGGTTGGTCGAATTATGGTCTTTCGTTCACCGGTCCCAATGGCAGCTGGCAACGATGGGCATTACTCGACCCGGCGAACGGTGTAGTTGCACCGAATACTTCCGCCGAAATCTTCTTACAGGTAACGATGCCCGATACAACGCCGGTTGGCGCGGTATTCTCTGCGCAGATCCACATTGAAACCAACGCTTGTTCGACTTTGGTGATTCCGTTCACCAGTACAGTCGTTTCGGCGCCGGGTGAAGTTGCTGGACTTCCGCATGAATACAAGTTGCATCAAAACTATCCGAACCCGTTCAATCCAACGACGGAAATCCGGTTCGATCTCAAGAACTCCGGTCTGGCGAAAATGACCATCTACAATATGCTTGGTCAGGAAGTCGGTACTTTGGTGAATGAGGTACTACCGGCTGGTTACCACACGGTGCGGTTCGACGCGAAGTCGTTAGCGGCTGGTGTCTACTTCTACCGGATCGAAAGCGGTAACTTCACGTCGATGAAGAAGATGGTGCTCGTGAAGTAATCCTGTAGGACAGACACTCTTGTCTGTCCAAAACAACCGTAGGTCGGACAGTCCTGTCCGACGAAACAATAGGTCAGACACTCTTGTCTGACCAGCGAAACCGGAGGGCGGGCAGCAATGTCCGCCCTTCTGTTATCATGCCCTCTGTGATTATGGATAACGCAATAGGTTTCTAAAATGTGTACTTTACTGTCGCAAGATTTGTAAGGAAGAAATATCGTGCGATTGAGTTGGTCAAAAAAAATCATTGCGGTAGTATGTTTGATGTGCGCAACACTTGGCTATGCACAACCGGCGGATACGGTTCGCGTTTGTGCATACAATGTGCTCAATTTTGGTGGATCGAGTAGTGCCGATTCTGTACGTTCGCTGCTGTTCCGGAAAACGATGCAGGCAATCGACGCTGATGTTTTTGTATTGGGCGAAATAACTGCCGCTCCGGCATTGCCCCGGATTCACAATCAAGCGCTCAACGTTTTTGGTATCACCGATTGGGAGTATGCGCCGTTTATTGATGGCTACGATACCGATGCTGGATTGTTCTACCGCAGCTCGCGGCTACAGTTTCTCGAACAGGATACCCTCTGCACCGAATTGCGTAACATCAACATCTACAAACTGAGACCAGTCGGACACGATTCCACTTCCAATTTCTATTTGTTCATGATGCATCTAAAAGCGTCGAGCGGCAGCACGAATGCAGCGCAACGGGCAAGGGAGGCAACAATTGTCCGTAATTATGCCAATGCATTGCCAGCGAATTCGTACTTCGTGTATTGCGGTGATATGAATTTGTATACGTCGTCGGAGGCGGCGTACAT
>JAOTSC010000150.1 GCA_030247525.1 bacterium
GGTCACCAGACCTGTTTTTATTGATTCTTTTTTTTTTATACAGGTCTGGAGACCTGTCGGTACCCCCCCTTTTTACAGGATTGGAATCCTGTATCCACCCCTAACAACACCCTTCACCCTTCACCTTACACCCTACCGCGACAAGAATGTCGCGGCCACGTATGGAGCAAATCATGATTGAACGTGTATTAACCGGCGCGTTGTTAGCGCAACCGGAAAATGAAACGAAACAAATGGTATCGGAAAGCGATATTGAATTAATTCACGCCCTGAAGAATCCGCCGCTGATGCCGCTCGACGAAACCACCATCCATGTCCGAAGATGTCGGCTTGCCGGTGACGCCATCGATGCGAAAGGGGGAAAATTCCGCACCGAGGATCTCTCACGATTGCTCGAATTGGTACAAGGTGCACCGACGCTTATCGGACACAACCGCAATCATATTGCCGTCGCGCGATTCTTCGGCGGCGAGATCGAACAACACGACGAGCATTCTTATATCGTCCCGAAATTGTATTGGCTCAAGGGTCATAGCCGGGCGGAAGATTTACGACTCGAAATCGATGGCGGGTTGGTCAATGAAGCGTCGATTGCTTTCCTATTCCGGACACCAACCTGCGCAATTTGCGGTAACGACATCCGCGAATGTCCGCATCGGATTGGCGAATTGTATGACGGAAAACAGTGCCATTATTTCTACGATGGCATCGAAGCGGTTACCGAAGGATCGCTGGTCTATCGTGGTGCGGAACCGGGCACTGCGCTGTTGCCGAATCAACTATCTTCCGTAACGGTCGATGCGATTCATCCGTATGAGAAGAGCCCGTTGGATATGCCGCGCATCCGATTACAAGGGAAATTGTGGCGGTTGGTGGAAGTGTAGGGGCTTGATTACAAACACGAATAAAAGATTCATTTGAGTTTGTGAACCAACGCTGGTAATGCGTTGGGTTTATCAAGCCCGGTGCATCAGCTTCAGATGCAAAACAGATTGCGGATGTCCATCCGCCCGGGTCGAATAAATTCGACCCCTACTTTGGTGGTTACAGGTCTCCAGACCTGTAGCAGTGGAAAATTACACCGTAGTTCACAGGATTGGAATCCTGTATCCACCCCTAACAATCCCCCTTCACCCTTCACCCTACACCTTTCACCCTTCACCTTTTCTACAAACTATCGTGCTTGATCGTCGAGTGCCGTTACCCGATAATAGTATTGGTTTTGGGTAACGTTCTCATCATAGTGCACATAGGTCGTCCCGGTCGTGGTACCAATCCGGTAGGTATCGCCGGAAGGTACAAAATATGGATTCGTCGAACGATGAATATGATACCAGCGAATTGGACCGGAGGTAGGTGTCGAGGGCGACCATTGCAAAATGGCGCGATGATTGGGAGCATCGTATGTGATTAACAGGAATTGCGGCTCGCCTGGTGGTTCCTGCACATTCACTTGATATAAATAGGGCAGCGACCACTGTCCATTCGCATCTCGCATCCGCACAGTCAAATTGTGCATCCCGGCTGTCAAACCAGTCAAATTTGCGATAAACGTAACATCGATGGTTTGCGATTGCGTTACCGTAATTGGTGTACCATTTCCGAATCCGGGATCGCTATCGAGATAATATTCACCGCCGGTAATGTTTGGTAAGGTTATACTGATAGTCTCAACTAAAATCGATTTTACATGTGGCAACGACCACTTCCCGGCGCTGTCGCGGGTGCGAGTATGCAGGGAATGAAAGCCGTTAGATAAGCCGCTTAGCGTTACAGTAAATATTGTATTGATCGTTTGTCCCGGTGTAATGGGAATAGCAGTACCCGCGCCATAACCGGGATCTGTATCGATAAAATACTCGGCACCGGAAATGTTCGGGTTTGTTGCCGGTAGGGTTTCAACTAAAATCGGTTTCACAATCGGTAGCGACCACTTTCCATTGCCATCGCACATCCGAACAAATAATGAATGAAAGCCGCTTTGTACACCCGTCAAACTTGCAACGAAAGTTGTCTGAATCGTTTGTCCTGCTGTAATGGGAATTGCTGTTCCCGCGCCAAAGCCGGGGTCACTGTCGAGAAAATATTCAGCAGCGGTAACATTCGCGAATCCGGCGGGTATGTTTTCGACCAGAATCGGTTTGACGATTGGCAGCGACCATACGCCGTTATTATCTCGGATCCGGGTAAACAACGAATGAAAACCAACCGAAATGCCGGATAGATTTACCGTGAATGCCGTGTCACAGAAGCTGCCACCGACTTGGATGGGAATCGGGGTTGCCATTCCGTAACCGGGATCGCTATCGATATAGTACTCAGCGCCGGATAGTGTCTGTGCTTTCGTTGTTAGAGCCAGTAGCAGAACAATTCCGAATACAGTAAGTAACATCAATGCAACGTCGATCAGACAGTGATAGTTTTTGGGATAATGCCAATGCTGGCGATGGAAAATCATATTCTACTCCGCCGCTAATTCCGGGAACGGGCTTGAATTCTGGTTTGTAAGCCATTCAGCGTCGATCCGGTGGCAGGGGCGTCGAAGAGGGTAATCGTTGGAATCGGCGGAATGCCGGACAATATATATGGCGCATCGCCGCCATACATACCGCAGTTACCACCAAATCTGCCGGCACTGATGGCAGGCGAACCAGTTGCCAATTGCCATTGGGCATCGCTGCTACCGGTACCGACAAAGACCGTAGACATATTCACATTGGCTTGATTGCCATTCGTGGTACCAAATTGCGAACCGTCGCAAAGGTTGTAGTAAGCAGTTCCCGTGAAGACAACATTAGTGGCATTGCGGAGGATGTTATCGGTAAAGGTTACATTCGTCAAACTGATGTTGCCATAGATGATACAATTCCGTACATCGATTGGACCTGCTTCCGATAAGCTGTGAAGTGCTTGGGCGTTGTAAGCGGCTGCGTAAATGTAGCAATTCCGAATCGTTACATCGTGGGAGCTCTGGAGACTAATAACATTCGACATATACGTGTTTGGATTGGAGATGTAGCACTGTTCGATTAAGATGTTCGATGCAGTAGCATACACGTTATAGCCATCAGCGCCAAAGAAATTGCAACGCCGGATTACGATATCGTTCACGCTAATCATGATGTAGTTTGCAACGGAAATCCCACAAAAAATCGATCCACTGGATCCAGCCGCGAACTGCCCGTTGGAAATGGTCGCTGAAGGCAGTCGGGCTTGCGATCCGGTGTTTTGGTCGAGAAAGTATCCCGGACCCATCCACACCAACCGTTTGTTTGAATTGAAGTACCCATACGATGTGGTCGAACCGACAACATAGATCGTATCGCCAATACTGGCGGCATCGTGAGCGGCTTGGACGGTTTGGTAGGCAGTGGGATTGGCGGCGCTGTTGTCAACAATGCGAATGGTTGCAAATGTTGGGAAAGCGATTAGTAGTACGAGGATGAGGATGCCCAGTAATTTCATGTTTGCTCCTAACGACGAAATCTTTTGCGAAATTGCGCCGATGTCTTAGCGCGGATTGACAGACGAGCGGTGTATCAAAGCGACAAAATCTTCCGTAACGGGAAAATTAACATCCGTTTTTCCTTGAAACAAGGATACAACCCCTGCAAAAACAAATTCTCCAAGAGTTGTGTGTATATGTTGGTGTATGATGTTGCTGTTTTTAGAGTGCGGGCGAACACAAATTATGTCACAACGAGAAGAAGTAAGAGAAATCGAATTGTTTATACATTGCGTGTTAGTGATTGGCAATGGGAATATTTCGCGTTATACTATTCTATCTGTATTGAAAAGATTGGATACGAAGATGATGCATTTACCGGATTTGATGCCGAAAGGCGCCTACACGAAAAAATGGGGTATGATTTTTTTGGTTCCTGCGCTCCTGTTTGTCGTGATTTGGATTTTCTATGCGCTATTTATCAGTAGCGAGAATTACGCCGGATACGTGAAGAAAGGGAAATCGAATGCGAATAACGGCGAACACCTCTATGCGTTACAAGCCTACCAAAAAGCGTTGGAGTATAATCCCGATGGCGTCGAGGCGATGACTGGATTGGGCTGGACCTATGTCCGGCTGCAGGCGTATTCGACCGCCGAATCGTTGCTTACTGTCGCTGTCTTCAAGCATCCGTTCGATCTTGATCCATACATGGCATTCAGTGAAAGTAAACGCTTGCAGGGGGATTTTGCCAGTGCGATCGAAATGTTGAAGAAAGCCTGTGATGCGATTCCTGACAGCGCCCATCCGTATGTCGAATTAGGGAAGATGTACATTGCAACCGGGCAAAGCACGATGGCCGTCGGTGTATTGGAAAAAGCGCTTACCTTATCGCCCAACGACCCCGAAGCGTTAAGCAAATTGAGCGTCGCGAAACGCGCCAGCGAACGGGAAGAAACGATGGCAAAACAATCCGAGCAAAAATTCTATAACTACCAAACGGAATCGATTAGTAGCGGCATTGCCGATGATGTTGACATCGAACCAATCATCATCGATGATGGGGAGTAGGTGTAAGGTGTTAGGTGTAAGGTGTAAGGTGTAGGGTGTAAGGTGTAAGGTGTAGGGTGTAGGGTGTAAGGTGTAGGGTGTAAGGTGTAAGGTGTAGGGTGTAAGGTGTAAGGTGTAGGGTGAAGGGTGAAGGGTGAAGGGTGTAGGGGGTGGATACGGGCTTCCAAGTCCGTCAACTTCTACTGTTTTTTTCTGAAACGGGCTTGAAAGCCCATAACCACTCTGATGAGCACATGTCGGTCGTACTTCTCAAACCAGTTCACGCCCAACAGGATCGGTTAAAAGGCAACAACTTTTCCCGACCGTTTTATCATTAGAAATGACAACAACAAAAACATCAAAGACAATAATATGAGCATCGAAATTTTGAAGAAGTCGGTGTGTACAACGCCAAATGATTCTTTTATCGCGAAGTAGGAAGTATTGCTCGCAGAATGGAATATCATCATCACGAGAAGACTACCTTTTGTGTTGTTATAGATAACTGTTATCAGCATCGTGATTGGAATCGATATAAGCAATCGCTCTACAACTCTCGGATAGTAACCGTATATCAGCTCACCTTCGTACACGTTGCCAATCGTCAAAAAAGCATCTGGTGTAAAATGCCATAGGGTTACAATAACAGCGAGTATGAGCGATGCTGGGAAGGGAGCGAAGTTTTGCTGCAATTTCGGTAACAGCCATCCTCGCCAACCAATCTCTTCTGATATTCCCCAACGCACAAGACCTACAACGAAAACGACCAATGCAGCGAACAGGCCGGAGAAAAATCCACCGGTGCTCCATCCGGGAAGCGTGTCGGTTGTTATCCAAAAAGCAAATGAAATTCCCAGAAATAGAAGCGGCTCAAACAGCAATGACAGTATAATCCAACCTTTACCAATGTGCCAATTCGATAGACTTCGAAGCAACCGTGGAAATCCGTCACGTTCGTTTGTAATCAGTAACAGTACAATAGCCGCGAGCGCAGGACTAAACTGAACAAAAGGGAGGTAATGCAGCTCCGGTCTTCCCAACGAATTATTCAAAAATGTGTAAAGGAAAAAGGTTCCCCAAGACAAGGAAAAAGTCACAGCGCAAAAAGATATTACCGGAAACTGCTGACAGCGTTGCTGAAGAAATTGCCTGAGGTTCATTTCAGATACCTGCTCTAAGTTTCTTACAAGTATTGTCTACCAATTCAACTTAGTTGGTACATCTCGTGAATGCAAGCAATTGAGGTTCCCTTAGAATTACGATTTATATGAGCTATGCAGTACGCCCATTATTGAGATTCGATTCATCGAATCCGAAAATACGGGCTTGGAAGCCCGCAACCACCCCTTGCTCCTGTAACCGCCCACTATCTACCAAAAATTTTCATTTTGGGGAAAACGGACTTGATTGGAGGGGAGAAGGAAGTGTACTTTTTGTTGTCAACCTTTACATAACACTCAAAGAACCTCTCAACTGGACACTACCATGCGCAACATCCTTGTTCTTCTCACTTCTCTTTTCGCGTTCCAGCTATCCGAGTCTATCACTTTCGCCCAAGACAGTTTGCTCATGCACCGGATCGGAGGTTTCGATACTCCCGGTTATGCAAGGAGCGTTGCAAGGTCAGGTAACAATGCACTAATTGCGGATGGGAACAGCTTACAAATTGTAAATATTTCCAATTACTCTGCTCCGCAATTTGTTGGTGCTTGTACGACCCCGGGAATTGCCTACGATTTGATCGCATACGGAAATTATGTATACCTCGCTTGTGGTACTGCCGGGGTCGTTGCCGTTAATTTCTCAAACCCTGCCAATCCCGTTATTTCTGGAATCTGCGACACTCCCGGTGATGCACGAAGGTTAAGCTGGTTCGCGCCAAATTATACCTATTTAACCGTTGCCGACGGTAATAGCGGTGTCGCCATGGTACAAGCGAATGACGGACTTCCGGTACTTTTACAGTCGATGAGCTTTACTGGTTTCACTCACTTTGTGTACGCGAGTCCGTTTTTCTGGTACGTTGCTAATGGAACGGAAGGGATCTATTATCGCCAAGTCTCATCGGGTTTGACCCTGACATACCCGACACCAGGTGAGGCATTGTTTATGTCGAATTGGACGATAGCCGACGGTGACTCCGGGGTGCGATTTTGGTCATTCAATGGGACGACTGCCAGCGAAGTTGGTTGTTTCGATACACCGGGATATGTGAGTTGGGTGAATGATTTTAGTCAATTTGCATTCATTACTGATGGAATTAACGGACTTCGCTTAATCGATAAAAGCAATCCTGCGAATCCTTATGAGTATGCTTTCTACGATACTCCCGGTACTGCCGAATCGGCTCTCGTAGGTATAAATGAAAACTGTGTGTTCGTTGCCGATGGCACGGCGGGGATGGGTATTTATGGATTTGAAGAAGCGGTACGACGCCTCACTCTTACAACTCCGGTCGGAGGAGAATCTTGGGGAATTGGAACAATTGTACCAATTCGCTGGACTTCAAACAATATCGTAGGCAACGTTCAAGTTGATATAACCCGTAATTACGGACACGGTAGAACATGGGAAACGCTGTTCAGTAACGAGCCCAACGATGGCGAAATACTTTGGACTGTCACTGGTGCGCCGACAACTTATGCACGAATACAAATCAGAGCGGAACAACACTTAGTTACAAGTATGTCCCCAGCGTCGTTTTCGCTTGTACCGGTACCGCAATCTCCCTCCAATCTTACGATAAGCACCTCCGGTGATAACGCGAACTTGAGTTGGTCATCTGTTCGGAATACGATCACCGGTGATACGATTACCGTAAACCAGTACAACTTGTATCGGCGTCCGTTCGATGCGATGGAGTGGACACCGGTAATCACTACTAATGGCGATACCACCTATACCGATCCGAGTATTCTCCAAACTTCTCCCAACATGCTGTATCAGGTGAAGGCAATAGGCGGTCAATAAAATATGCGGGCGGACGTGGCAGTCCGGGTCGAAGCGTTTCGACCCCTACTGTGGGCGACCCAATGGGTCTGCCCCTACACAAAAAAGGGGCGTATTGCAATACGCCCCTACGAAACGGGCGGACATTTTCTTTGCCGCCCCTACCCAACACCCATCACCCAACACCGGACGACCCAGAGGGTCTGCCCCTACGCCTTACACCTTACACCTTTCACCTTTCACCTAACACCCATTACCCATTGGCGCGTTTGGCGGCTTGTTTCGCAAGCTCGAAATCAAGGATCCGCTTCCGCAATCGGAGCGAGCTTGGCGTCACTTCGACCAATTCATCTTCGGCGATAAATTCGAGCGCAATTTCCAACGTCAAGACGTGCGGCGGATGAAGCTGGTACCCTTCCTCGGACGTCGAT
>JAOTSC010000151.1 GCA_030247525.1 bacterium
AAATACGGAATTTGTCCGGCAGAGACAAGAAGGATACCGGACAAATTCCATACAATCTACTTGACGAGCACGAGCCGCTTGCTCTCCGATTGCTTTCCAGCAGTCAGATTTGCGAAGTATACCCCTGAGGAGAGCCCTGTGCCATTGATGCGAGCGGTGTAGGTTCCCGCTTCCTGTGCCCAGTCAACGATTGTTCCGAGGCTACGTCCAGTCATATCGAACAATTCGAGTTTCACATCAGCGCGAGCGGGCAGCGAATACGTAAGAGTAGCGGAAGCATTGAAGGGATTGGGATACACCGACTCGATTTGGAAAACGTCGGGGATCGCATTGCTGTTACGTTCGACTACGCCAAGGGCTTGGGAACAGTCGTAGATACCGAATTCTTGCCCGGCAGCGACATAAGCCAGCGACCCCGTTACCGTAATCTTACGGGCATAGCTCTGTGTACTATGATACCCTACCTCCCGAGGATCAGCTGGATTGCTTATGTTGATAATTCTAAAACCAAAATTGTCTTCAGCTATGAAGGCGTAGTTACCAGAAACGGTAACACCTGCCATGTAAGTTGAAGTGACCAATTCCCCAATAATTTGAGGAACTGAAGGGTTATTCACATTAAAGATCTGAAGTCCGATGCCGTTGCTTACGACGAAAGCAATAGAACCCGTTACAGCGACTCCACTTGCGCCCCTGTGTGTAACGTATGATCCAACCTCAATTGGACTCACAGGATTGTTAATGTTTATGATCCGTAGACCAGAATCTAGATCGGCAACATAGGCGAAAGATCCAGAAACTGCGACCCGCAATGCATAATCGGGTGTATCAAGAAATCCTATGCGTTGTGGGTTAGATGGGTTTTCAACATTGACAATTTGTAACCCTTCATAACCATCCGCCACAAAACATAATGAACCAGAAACAGCGACGTCATTCGCATTTCCGGGTGTATCATAAGAACCTACTTCATGGGGAGTTGCCGGATTACCGATTCCAATAACTCTCAAACCGTAATACCCATATGCAACATACGCACAAGTATCTGACAAAGTGATTCTACTTGCGAAACCGAGTGTGTTAAAGTGACCTACCTCATGCAAATTTGAAGGTTGATTGATATTGAGTACCCTTATTCCCACACTTCCGTCAGCGATAAAAGCATTTGAACCAGAAACAGCGACATCATACGCGTTTCCGGGAATCGAGTAGTTACCAGTTTCAACCGGATTAACTGGATTGCTAATATTTACAATTCGTAAACCTTTTCCGCTATTTGCGATATAAGCTAAAGAACCAGAAACCCTCACACCACACGTTTGTCCATAGGTTGCAAAGTATCCGACTTCTTGAGGATTGCTCGGATTGCTGATATTAATCGTTCTAAGACCATATAGTTCATCCGCGACATAGGCGAAAGAGTCGTTAACTGCAATGTCCCACGCGGCTCCTTGTATGTGACAAAATCCTGATCTGTATGGCGTTGCGGGGTTGCTAATGTTGATTATCTGCAAACCGGAATCCAAATCGGCTACGTAACAATTTGCACCGGATAGTGCAACACCAAAGGCATGACCGGGTGTATCATAAGACCCCACTTCAAATGGATGGTTAGGATTACTTATGTTAATTATCCGTAGTCCAGACGAGCTGTTTGCGACATAGGCATACATACCAGAAACAACTATCCCAAACGCCATTCCTGGGGTTTCGCAATGTCCTATGTATCGTGGATTTGCGGGATTGCTAACGTCGATCACTTGCAAACCGAGTGAGTTACTGGCAATGTATGCATAAGAACCAGAAACAGCGACATCGTCTGCAAATATTGGAACAAATTCGGAGTTAACTACAATAAATCCAACTTCATATGGCGATACAGGATTTGAGATGTCAATGATTCTCAAACCTGCGTTTTCTTCTGCGATGAATGCATAGCTACCGGATACTGTAATTCGTCGCGCGTTGCCTACTGTTTGGCAATGACCAACTTGTTGTGGAGTAACAGGATTGCTGATGTTGATAATCCGTAAACCATAATCCCCGTCAGCGACATAAGCGTAAGCGCCACGTACCTCAACATCATTCGATGATGTGTGCCAATACCGCCCGAGACAACTTACGTTCAAGCTGTCTTGCGCGAAAACAGTGGGAATTGTTGCGAAGAAAAAAAGAGAGAGAAACAATGTAAAGATTAACCGTTGACGATTCATTAGGTATGCTCGATGTTGGTTACTGGTAAGGTAGAAAGCAATTTGATAAGTCGCAATGAAATTGGTAGCAGATTGTAAAAGGTTTGGAGAAATCGAATATGTAATAAGATAGGAGCGAGATGTGTTCGAGGGTTTGGCTTCGATTCAATTCGATGCATGTGTTTTCTAAGAGGGCGAACACAAGGTTCGCCCGTACACCGAAAATTATACGTAAGATGAATTTCAGAAGTATCAGAATGGACATACAAGAGTGCGACCTTTGACAAAAGCGGATTCGCGAGGAATTCTGCGCATGTGAAGTAGAGCAGAATCACGAACTCAAATGAATCTTTGTGAAAGGTTCGTAATGCAGCGAAGTATCCTGCGAAGCAGATACGAAGTGGAATGACGTGGCGATCTCAAAAACAAGTACTTATTTTCAACTATGAGATTGCTTCGTCACTGCGGTCGCACAAGGTTGCGACCTGCGTTCCTCGCAAAGACAGGATGAGCGGAATAATCAATGGTCTCAAGAGTGTCTGTCCTACAGGTCACCGGTACAGGTCTAAGGTTTTTCGGCGACGAGGACGATGACGGACGCGCCGGCTTCACCGCCTACGAGTGCGGGAAGTCCCGCCCAGCCGAGGCGGAAGGGAGCGAGCAGCGATGTTTTCCCGGTGCGGGATTTTATGAGGCGTTCGCTATGGAGCAGGTTGTAGGCAAGGTCGAAGGCAAGTCCCGATACACTGCGCACCCGGAGACCAGCATCTTCGGCTAACTGTCGCAACGACTCCGGTGTAAACATCACACAGTGGCGCGGCGCGTCGTAGGCAATCCAGTTTTCGCGGTAGATACGGGCATCCCACGAGGTAGCATTGGGAACGGCGATTACGATTTTCCCTTTCGGAGCCAGCAGAGAAACCGCTTTCTCTAATACTGCTTTCGGTTGGGAAGTATGTTCGAGGGAGTGCCAAAACGTTATCGCATGAAAAGCACTCTCAGGAGCGGAGTAAGACAGTAAATCACCCTGATGGCAAGGGAATCCGGCTTTCCGTACCGCTTCGACAGCAAGCGGCGAGACATCGATCCCTGCTCCATTCCAACCGCTTTGTTTTGCCCGAGTTAAAAATTCTCCGGTACCACACCCGACATCGAGCAAACGATTGCCGTGTTTTGGATGTCCTAATCGGCGAAAACGGAGCGCTAACGAAAAGGTACGTAACCGGACGTAGAGACGGTCGACGAAGGACTTCGTCCCGGCAGTTGTAATAAAGGGGTCATAGCCATCGGCAGGATAATAGTCCGCCATTGCTTCGAGAGGCGGTAACTGCACTAAAAACGCGGCACCGCAACTTCGGCACCGCGCTAAGTTCCATAGCTCCGCGTTCTCAAGACGAAAACGGTCGGGTAATGCCAACCAAATCCGGTTATCGGTCGAGCCGCATACAGGACACGAATCGACCGATACCCGTCGAGTTTCCATCGTTAGAGGAAGAGAATTAGAAACGCTTTATTCCGCTTTCCAAGGCTTCGGTTGGTAGTAGAAGCGCCAGCCGACCTGAAAGAACGCACCGGAATAATCAATCGGTAAATTCAACGTATTTGAGGGGCTGATGGTTACAACTGTCTTGTTACCATCGGCATCTTCCCAGCGAACGCGATCAACGTAATGGTCACGATACCCAGCGGAAAGGTGAATACCATTACTCTCACCTAAACCGATTTCAGCAAATATTTTCGCCATCCCACCAATTGTTCTTCCGTTCGCTTCCGGGAAGTTCAGGTCGGACATATCGCCGGAACGGGTGGCGGAAGCAAAGCAGAAGTTTGGTCCAGCGCCAATACCCCACGAAATCGCTTCGGTAATGTCCCAACGGAAAGTAGGCATGATGTAAAATTCACTGCCTTTGACATCCATTGTCGACATTTTCTTCGTTACGGAATTCTCTGACTCAAAGCGGGACATTCCTAAGGAATTGTAACCAAATTCCCATTGGAAGTTCTGGTGTGTCCGATACAACAACGACAAACCGAACGAGGGGGAGCCATCAGGCTTGGTACCGGTTGTTCTGCCATTTCCCCAAAGGGTGTCCGTCATGTTGTTTACGTCTTCCATGGCAGCCATTCCGTACCCGCCGCGGAGTTCGATGCCATACTTTTTCGGCAACTCCGCCGCCGAGGCAACCACTGCCAGCGTCAGCATCCCAACCAAGAGAACCGTACTCAGTCGCACGTGCATAGTCTTACTCTCCTCGTCTATCGGTTGAATCGAATCGAAAAAAAGCCGCGGTGGCGCGTCGTCGGCGAAAGTAGAATTGCCATACCACCGATCCGCGGTACCGCCCCGGGAAACTGTCATCGGACCGTTTTCTTAGCGCTTGGAGGCGCTTACGTTCCGACCACGTAATGCGGAGCTTGGAAACGAAATCTCGCCATGCTTTGACTTGGTGCAACGCCCGGTGGATTTCTCCTCGTGAAAGGTAAGCTCCGAATGCCCCGATTTCAAGAGTGACCCGGCGCAATACCGGGAGCATGGTCAAATATTCGGCATTCCGAACCCACATCGCCAAACTATTCCGGTGATTGAGGTAGAGCTTCCAATTGCTGGAACGGTTGAGTGTCGCGCCTCCCCGGTGATATATCACTGCTTTTGGCACCGCTTCAACTTCCCAACCGGCACTCCAAAGCCTCCAACAGAGGTCGATCTCTTCTTGATGAGCAAAAAAACTCTCTTCGAGAGTTCCAACCTCCCGGAGTGCTGACATACGAAACACTACTGCCGTTCCAGATGCCCAAAATATCTGTTGGACATCGTCGTATTGTCCCTGATCGACTTCCATCACATCAAGAATTCTACCATAACTAAACGGGATACCATCGAAATCGATTAATCCGCCAGCTGCTCCAGCATAATCAAACAACTCCGGGTTTTGGTAGGAACGAATCTTTGGCTGTACTGCCGCTAACCTGAGATTTGCTTCCATCCGTTCGACTAACCGGTCGAAGCAATCCGGTTCGACAATGACATCGTTATTCAAAAGCAACGTATATGGGGTTGTAACCGCTGCCAAACCGAAATTGCAACCGCCGGCATATCCCCGATTGGTTTCGGAAGGAAGTATCTTCAGCCACGGATACAGCGCTTTCGCTTTTTGTACCGAATCGTCGGGCGAAGCATTGTCGACTAACAACACTTGAGGCAGGTACTGGCTGGATTTCTCGATAGAAGACAAACAGTCGAGCAACATCCGTTCCCCACCATGATGGGGAATTACAACTGTTAATAGTTCCTGTAGTTTTTCGGTTATCTGCCCAGACATTGTTTTCATTCAAACGCCGGACTCACTTTCGCTGTCCGGCGTTTTGTAACTAAGCCATCGCGCTACTGGTGGCGCGAAGCTACTTCTTCTTCCCGGCTGGTTTAATTCCAACACCGCCAGATTTTTTAGTATCGGTTTTCTTCGCCGTTACTGATTTACCCAATTGTGCGCGTACATCGTCCAGCCGTTGTTTTGCACCGGTGTCGGTGGGGTGTCGTTTCACCCACGAATCCAGCAACCCTTCCACCTTTGTCGGTTGATTGGAACGCTCATACACTGCAATCAACGAGCCTAACAAAGTGCCGTCCTCGGGATTCGCTTGATAAGCCGGCAGGAGAATGCTTTCGGCTTCGTTGTAATGTCCCATTTGTACCAAATAGGAACCGACCCGGGTCATTTTATCCTGCGGTAGACCACCCATCCGTGCTGCTTGAACAAACATCCGCGCACTGACACTATCGAGACCACTGCGATAGAGAATCTCACCAGCATTGTACAACCCTTCCGCTGTTGGAGAAGCTCCGATAACGCGGTCAAAGATTTTCTTCGCTTCGGCGGGCTTTTGCAGGAACTGCTCATAGGCAGCGCCGAGCATCAACAGATTTTCCGTTGTCGGATTCTCGACACTCTGCAGTTTGTTCAAACGTTTTTCGAGCTCTTCGGGACGTCCCAATTCATGATAGATTTTACCCATCTGCAAAACCAGCTCTGGCGCATCGAGCGGGATCACATCTTCCGGGATAATCTTGCCCATGAAGTCGAGGACATACAATGTCTTCTCGCGGTTTGGCAATTCGTTAAACCGGCGCTCCCACTCCGCGGCAGGAATGTTAGAAACCGCTTTCCGTTCCTCCGGCGTTTGAATTTGCTCGTAATAGTGGAACGCCAACTGAAGGAAACAACTACGATAATTCTGCAACAAGCGGTTTTCATTTTCGTTGTAATAAACCAACGGATCATCCAAATGGCGGTAATGATCCTTAAACTCGACGAGCATCTTCTGATACATCTTTTCCGGGTTGATGCGCATGTTCCGTGGTTTCGGATAGATTTTGAATGCCAAACCTTCCATCATCGCGAAATTCGCTAGACCCGCCATCGAGGAATTGGATACCGTTGCCGCAAAATAGATTGGACGTTTCCATGTTCCATCGCGGTTGACATTTGTCCGCATGATATCGATAATCATCATATCCTGCACCCGGATGAAATTTGGCGACCGATCCTTTTGATTCTGTTCAGTTGGAATGTAAAACGCTGCCGGGACTTCCCAACTCAGGGGACCATCGGGTGAATTAATCGTGATGCGGCGGCGATTGGGTGGCCAATACCTCGCCATCAATGCATCTTCGGTTACTGCATCGACATACATATCGATAAAGCTATCGTCAAAGCTAATTGGTACTTTGAATTTGTCACGCATCTGTTTGATATACCAGCCGGTATTGACCAGCGATAAATTCACAACTGCTACGTCGCGGCGAACGTTTTCTACTTCCTGTAAATACCATAACGGGAAGGTATCGTTGTCGCCATTTGTAAAGAGAATTCCATTCGGTTCACAACTCTGTAAAATGTTGTGAGAGTAGTCCCACGCTACATAATTATTTTTGCGGTCGTTCTCATGGTAATTCACCGCCAACATTCGACCGGGAATAACCAGAAGCATTGCCGCAACAGTTATGCTGGCAACGGCAGGCGATAACTTGGGATTCTTAACCCAACCTAAAATCATTTCAATGATTCCCACGGCACCGATACCAATCCAAATCGCAAACGCGAAGAACGAACCAGTATAGGAATAATCACGTTCACGGGGCTGTGGATCGTCTTGGTTGACATAGAGAACAATCGCCAATCCAGTCATTAAAAACAGCACTAAATTCGCAAAGGCGCGTTTCCGGTCTTTGATGAAATGATGATAAGCACCATACAAACCGACAAAGAACGGCAAGCCCCAATACCGCCAGACACCGTTACCGGAGAAGTCTTTCTCACCGGAGTATATGTCACGGGCGATACCGATGAAGTTCCAATCAAAATAGCGGAGGTACATCTTCTTAATCTGGTATTCCCAGAATGGACCACGGCGGTTGAACATAGCAGCGATCATATTGTCGGTGCCGTACTGCTCGCGGGAGAGGTAACTCTTGAGCCGGGCGAGTGACGAAGGGTCGTTCTCGTTAATCATCGGATTAAGCTGTGAACGAATCAAAATCAATGCGTACAATGTGAAGCCGAGAAATGTCAATAAGTGTACCATTGGTACCAGTGCTGATTCATGATCGCTCGAGCGCTTAAAGTAGGCATAGAACCCAAGAGCGATTGGTACCGACAATAGCTTCAACCAG
>JAOTSC010000152.1 GCA_030247525.1 bacterium
GTATATACGAACGCCGGTTTAAGCGGTCCGACGGAACGACACTCTGGACAATCGTGTCGGCGGCGCCGATTGTTTCCGCTACGGGTGAGTATGTTGGTTCGTTTGGCATGTTTACCGACATCACCGAGCGGAAGAAAACGGAAGAAAAGTATCAAACCCTTTTCAATACAATGTTGGACGGTTTCGCTTCACACGAAATCATTTGCAATAGCCGTGGCGATCCGGTTGATTATCGCTTCCTCTCCGTTAATCCGGCATTTGAAAAACTCACAGGAATTGTCGCTGCCGATGTTATTGGAAAAACTGTTTTGGAGGTTTTCCCTGACACGGAACCAATGTGGATCGAAGTCTACGGGAAAGTCGCGCTCACCGGAGAGCCAATCCATTTTGAGAATTTCACCAAAGCATTAAACCGTTATTATGAAGTATCGGCGTTCCAACCGAGTCCCAATCAATTCGCCTGTATCGTTAAGGATATAACTAGCCGGACAATTGCCGAAGAAGAGCGGGCGAAGTTGGTTGAACAAATCCAACAAGCGCAGAAGATGGAATCGGTAGGAAGACTTGCCGGTGGTGTTGCGCACGACTTGAATAATTTGCTCACGCCTGTTTTAGGATATAGTGAGCTATTGCTAAACGAGAAAATCGCAGATGAAATTCGCAAGGGTGCCGTCGAGCAAATCATAAATGCCGGACAACGGGCGAAAGAGTTAGTGCGACAATTACTCGCATTCAGCCGCAAGCAGACGATGGAATTCAAACCGACATTTATGAACAATGTCGTAAAAGATTTTCAGAAGTTGCTCCGCCGTACCATTCGCGAAGATATTGCTTTTGAAACGATACTTGCCCCGTCGATTCCCCCGGTAAAAGCCGATGTCGGACAATTGGAACAAGTCATCATGAATCTGGTTGTCAATGCGCAGGATGCAATGCAAAACGGTGGAAAGCTTATCGTCGAAGTATCGCACTGCAAACTTGACGAAGCCTTTACAATGAACCATGAAGGGGTAGAGCCGGGTGAGTATGTTCAACTTTCAGTCAGCGACTCCGGTCATGGTATGGATACCGAAACCTTGTCACATATCTTCGAGCCGTTCTTTACAACCAAAGAGGTTGGTAAGGGAACCGGTTTAGGGTTGTCGACAGTGTATGGTATCGTAAAACAGCACAACGGTAGCATTCTTGTACAAAGCGAACCGGGAAAGGGAACGAAATTCTTGATTTTCATTCCCGTGACGCAGGAAGCACCTACAAGTAAAACCGAAACGATGCAATCTGCACTGGAGCTCTTGCATGGCGACGAAACGATTTTGCTTGTGGAAGATGATGAAAATGTTCGCAAACTTGCACTCACAATTCTTGAACGGCAGGGCTATCAAGTTACCGTTGCAACGAACGGGATTGAAGCGCTGGAAGTATTAGCATTGAAAGGCGAAACAATTCAACTGCTATTGACTGATATCGTAATGCCGAAAATGAATGGGCGGGATTTGTACGAGCGCGCTGTGCAAATGTATCCCCACTTGAAAGTATTATATATGTCGGGTTATACACGCGATATCATAACCCATCATGGGGTAGTGGAAGAGGATTTTCAGTTTATCCAGAAACCGTTTACGATTCGTGCACTCGTAACGAAAGTACGGAATGAATTGGATCGCGTTGTGTGATAACATCTCCCGTTCTGGCATCTAAGGTAATAAAAAGTCCGGCATCGTGCAGGAAATCCCTGTGAAAATGCCGGACAGATTTTTTGTAGATGTCGTTATTGTACGAAGGTGAACGCTTGTTCCAAATCGGCGATGAGGTCATCGACATCCTCGATACCGACTGAGTAGCGTACCAAACCGTCGGAAATGCCCGCCTCCAACCGGTCCTCCCGCTTCATGCTGGTATGGGTCATCGAGGCTGGATGCTCGATTAACGTTTCGACACCGCCAAGTGAGACGGCAAGAATCGCCAGTTTCACATTGTTCATAAGTGCGACACCAGCATCCAGACCGCCTTTTAACTCAAATGCTATCATCGATCCGAAACCGCTCATTTGTTTCTTCGCTAACTCATGTTGTGGATGCGAGGGGAGACCAATATAACGCACCCACTCTACTTTCGGATTCGCTTCAAGCCATTGTGCGATAAATTGGGCATTCCGTTCCGCTTCTTTCACCCGTAGTGAAAGCGTCTTGATGCCTCGCAGTACCATGAAAGCCTGATGGGGATCCATGTTACAACCGAGGGCAATCATCAATGGGCGAATCTTCTTGTACAACGCTTCGGTCTTGGTCACGATAATGCCACCGACGATATCGGCATGACCATTCAAGAACTTCGTAACCGAATGCAACACAACATCCGCGCCCATATCCAACGGTTTCTGTAAATACGGGCTGGCAAATGTATTGTCGACCACGAGTAGACAATTATGGGCATGGGCAATCTTGGCGATTTCTTCGATGTCGGTCAGAACCATCGAAGGATTCGACGGCGACTCGATATATATCACCTTTGTATTCGGTTTGATAGCATTTTCTACTGCTTCGAGATTCGACGTATCGAGATAGGTCGATTGTACCCCGAAACGGGAGAGATGGTTTTCGATAAAACCGCGTGACGGACCATACACCGAAGCGGTGCTTACGAGATGATCCCCTTGGGACAGTAGTGCCATATACACGGTTGTAACAGCGCCCATTCCAGAACTGGTAGCAATTCCACCGAACCCGTTTTCCAACTCACTGACATTCTCTTCGAGCGCGCGAATCGTGGGATTGCCAAGGCGGGTATAGATAAAGCCGTCTTCTTGTCCTGCAAACAATGCGGCACCATGGGCAGCGTTCTTAAAAGCAAAGGTGGACGATTGATAGATCGGTATGTTGACTGCACCGGACGGGTCGCCATGGAAGCCGGCGTGAACAAGTTTAGTATGAAATCCCAGATGCTTCGTTTTCATTCGAGCTCCGCAAAAAGAAAAAAGCCGGCGTTGAGTACATCAAGCCGTATGAATGGTGGAGTGCCGACGAAAGTGATGTAAGACTTTTCATCGACAAATCGGATAAGACTAACATTACAACAAGTTAGTAGAGAAGCGGCGCGATACCAAGCCAACGCTTCTCTACTGCCGGAAAGTTCGAATTTACTGTGCGTTAAGGATCCGAGTAGCAACCGCGACCATTTCCTCTAAGTTCGCTGTAGTTTCTGGAGAAAGCCCTTTACCGATAGCAAAATCATGTCCCCCCATCGCTAAGCAAACCGCTTCCGGCGACTTTTCATACACCCGATGGGTAAGGTTTAATAGACCCTGAAAATCAAGCGAATGGGTGTTTTGATTGGGTTGGGAATCATTGGCGGGAACGATCCGATGTGACGAGATGTTTCCCGGTTGTAGGGAAGCCGAGGCATCAAGAAACAATACAAATTGCTGTTCACTGCAGAGTGCGGCGTGTTCAGGCAATGGTTGCATTGCCGAGTGAAATTCGATCGCAGTTTCGCCGTCAAACCGCTTTTGAAGTCGCTCCAACGCCGCAACCGCAAGCCCGTCGTCGGTACGTAACGGGTTACCGTAAGCAAGTACTAAACACTTTTTCATGAAAATTACCGCCGTAATTCGGAAAGTAGTTCTCCCTCGTGGGAACGAAGTTCTATTGCCAATTGCATACGTCCATCGGCGTGGGTCGAGCAACTCAAACAGGGGTCGAAAGCGCGGATTACCGCTTCCACCCGGTTTAACATCCCTTCCTGTAACTTCGTTCCATCGACGAAATTCTTTGCCGCTTGTAAAATGCCACGATTCATGGCGAGGTTATTATGTCCAGTGGCGATTATTAGGTTCGCCCATGTCACTACCCCCTGTTCATCAATCTTGTAATGATGAATCAAGGTACCGCGCGGCGCTTCGGTAACACCGATTCCTTCGTAGCTGTTCGGCGAGGCGAATGCGCGGACGTGTTTGGAGGTGATATTCGAGTCGTTGAGTAACTGCTGCATCCGTTCGATACAGTAGATCATTTCGATTAGTCGTGCCCAATGGTAATGATAACTGGAGAGTACTGGTTTGTGCTCCGGTCCCCGGAATTCGAGCAACTCATGATCGGCGATGGGTGTACCGAAGCCTTGTATGACATTTAGTCGGGCGAGCGGGCCAACGCGATAAATCCCGTGAGGATATCCCATCGGTTTGAAAAATGGAAACTTCATGAATGTCCACGGTTCGACCGCTTCGTCGATAATGCGGGTGTATTCGTGGGACGGGAGTTTGTCGACGATAATGTTACCGGCAGAGTCCACCACACGGAAGAAACCGTCGTAATGCTCGAAATTGCCGTTCTTGTCTACCAATCCGATAAACAACGTGGGGAAATTCGCAAAGGTTTCGGTTTCGCGTTGGAAATTCTTTAGTGTGCTGCGATACCACGGCAGGACGCGCTGCAAGATATCCAATGCTTCCGGCATCATCTGCAAGATTTTTTCGCGCTTCTCTTCGGTCAAGGGTGAATTCACACCACCCGGCACTATCCAGGTTGGATGAATTCGTTTTCCACCCATAATCTCGATTACCATTTGTCCGATTTGTCGGAGGCGGATTCCGTCGCGGGCAAATTTTGGATCGTTTTGTGCAACTCCGATCAGATTTCGCTTCACCGGATCGCTATCCATGCCTAACAGAAAATCCGGCGCGGAGAGATAGAAGAAATTCAATGCATGGGATTGTAGAATCTGAGCAAGATTCATTACCTGTCGCAATTTTATGGCGGTTTGGGGAATTTGAACCGCGAGCAATTTATCGCAGGCTTTCGCCGAAGCGAGCAGATGCGAGACCGGGCAAATACCGCAAGTTCGCGCCATCAGCGACGGCATTTCGTAGAAGGGACGTCCTTCGGAGAATTTCTCAAAACCGCGGAACTGGGTCACATGAAACATCGCATTTTGAACGACGCCTTGTTCGTCCAGTTGGAGTGTTATTTTGGAGTGCCCTTCAATGCGGGTGATGGGATCGATGACAATTTCTTGGTACATGGTTTTTATCACACCTGAAGCTAAAATCGGTCGGAGCGATGAGCTTACTGATTAGATAAGCGATTTCGCTGTCCGATGTTATTTGCCAAACCGCGATAGTGCCTGCATTTCCGGCTCACGGTCAGCGATTAATTCGGTCAGGACGTAAAAAATCGCATCAGCGGGCGGCGGACAGCCGGGAAGATGGTAGTCGACTTTAACAACGTCGTGTACACAAACCACCCGCTCTAACAGAATCGGTAACCGTTCGGTCGGAATCTGCGGTTTCAAGCCGACATTGTCGATGTATGATCGATTATACGTTGCTTCGGTACCGTGAAGATTCCGCATCGCCGGAACATTGCCGGTAACGGCACAATCGCCGAAGGCTACCAGTATCTTAGTACGGGCGCGAATCTTCTGAATCTTCTCCATGTCCTCATTCGTACTGACCGAACCTTCTACCATTGCGATGTCGATGGCGTCAGGCATGTGTTTCGTGTCCACTAACGGACTGTACACGATGTCGGCCAGTTCAGCCAACTGGAGAATCCGTTCGTCGATGTCGAGAAATGACATGTGGCAACCCGAGCAACCGTCGAGCCAAATGGTTGCCAACCGCTTTTTGCTGCTCATTGTTCATCCTCTTTTCTCATCAAGGTCAGGTAGGGTAGGAATTGTCGACGCTTCGAGTTTTCCGCCACCGAACGGCCGCGTTCGCTAAGGGCGCCGGTCGGGCAAACTTGGACACACTTTCCGCAACGGGTACAGGATTCCGACTCACCCCAATTTTGATTCAAATCGGATATCACTCGCGCTGTAATTCCACGGCCCATTACATCGAGCGTATGCGCTCCTTCGATTTCTCCGCAGACGCGTACGCAACGGTGGCAAAGGATGCAACGGTTCTGATCAGAGACAAAACGGTCGTGGGTCGCATCGATTGTGTAATTATCGTAGCGGTAATGATAGTGGACGTGATCCATCCCGAGTTTCTCGGCGAGCGATTGTAATTCGCATTGGCCGTTCGATACGCACACGGCGCAGACGTGGTTCCGTTCACTGAACATCAGTTCGAGGATTTTCTTCCGGTAATTGGTTAGTCGTTCCGAATTTGTGAAAACGACCATACCGTCGATGGCAAAAGTGATACATGCCGGGAACAGCTTATTGCGTCCTTCGATTTCCACCATACACAACCGGCAGGAACCGACCGATGTCAAACCGTCGAGATGGCACAGCGTCGGAATGAATATGTTGTTCTCTTGCGCGATCTGCAGAATCGTTTCATCGGTTCGTGCGCCGACATGTTTTCCGTCGATGGTTAACGTGATAATGCGGGCTTGGTTCATTTCGTTTCATCCTCCCGGGTTTCCGGTGGAATATGTTTGGCATACTCCTCAGGGAAGTATTTGAGCGTGCTAAGAACCGGATTCGATGCCGCCTGACCTAAACCGCAAAGCGATGTGTTCGATACCAAATCGCACAGGTCAAGCAGCATATCGATATCTTCTTTTGACCCTTCGCCGCGGAGAATCTTCTCTAACAGGTCATACATGTGTGATACGCCAACTCGGCACGGTACGCATTTCCCGCACGACTCGCTGACACTGAAGTCCATGAAGTACTTAGCCATGTCGACCATGTCGGAGGTTTCGTCGATGATAATCATACCGCCGGAACCCATAATCGAGCCGAGCCGAGCCAATGATTCGTAATCGACCGGTTCGTCGATATGCGATTTCGGAATACAGCCGCCCGCCGGACCGCCGGTTTGTACCGCTTTCAATTCTTTGCCGTCGGGAATGCCGCCGCCGATCTCGTAAACGATTTCCCGCAGGGTAATTCCCATCGGTACTTCGATTAGACCGGTATTATTGATTTTTCCGGCAAGTGCGAAGACCTTTGTACCCTTACTGTTTTCGGTGCCAATCGATGCAAACCATTCCGCTTCGTTGCGGAGAATCGGTGCAATATTGGCATACGTCTCGACGTTGTTGATTAGAGTCGGTTGTCCGAACAACCCAACTTCCGCCGGGTACGGGGGGCGGGGGCGGGGGGTGCCGCGCTTCCCTTCGATGGAGGCAAGCAGGGCGGTTTCCTCGCCACAGACAAATGCGCCAGCGCCGAGGCGAATCTCTACGTTAAAGCTAAACGTCGTTCCCAATACCGAGTTACCAAGGACGCCGTTGCGCTCTGCTTGTTTAATCGCATTTTGCAGTCGCTTGATCGCCAGTGGATACTCGGCACGGACATAGACAAATCCTTTGTTCGCATTGACGGCGTAGCCGGCAATCGCCATCCCTTCCAGTACCCGGTGGGGATCGCTTTCCAGAATACTGCGATCCATGAAGGCGCCGGGATCCCCTTCGTCGGCATTACAGACGACATATTTCGGTGTTCGGGTCGATTTCGCAACGGTGCGCCATTTCAGTCCGGTGGGGTAACCAGCGCCACCTCGACCTCGTAGTCCGCTCTTGATGATCTCGTCGATAATCTCGTTCGGTGTGTGGTGAGAGAGCGAACGGTAGAGTGCGAAGTAACCGTTTTGGGCGAGGTAGTCTTCAATCCGGTCGGGATCGATTTTCCCGCAGTTCTCCAAAACGATTTTGAATTGCCGTTTGAAGAATGGACTTTCGGTGTCGATGGCGATGCGTTCGACTTTCCCTTTTCCCAATACGTCGAGAATTTCCGGGACGTCTTCAATCGCTACGTGTGCGTAGGCGACATTCTCCGAGTCGACTAAAACCACTGGGCCGCCGGCACAGGGTCCCAAACAACCGACCCCTTTCACCAGACACTTGCCTTCCCATCCGCGTTTCTTCACTTCGTCTTTGAAAGCAG
>JAOTSC010000153.1 GCA_030247525.1 bacterium
CCCTTCACCCTTGACCTTTGACCCTTCACCCTTCAAGAACTTAAATTTCAAGGCGTGCGACTTCATTGGGAAGCGCGCGGGATGTCGGCGCAACATTTCCGGTAAGTCATTTTCCATTACGTCGTCGGACAAGAATGTCCGACGTACGGCGTCATCTGCGGGCGACCCAGAGGGTCTGCCCCTACTGGAATAGTCGTCGGACAAGAATGTCCGACGTACGGATTGCTCCCCATGTTCCCTGTCCCCCGTTCCCTGTTCCCTGCTCACAAGGAGAGTAATTCCATCGCGTTCGAGGAACCAAGTCATGCCATTCTTCGCTTGACACTTGTAGAGGACGCGCGAATCCCATTGCCCCCGATTCTCAGTGAAGAAGAACGGTTTCGGAATGTTCGCTTGCGTTGGCGAGGACGTCGCCTGTGCTACCGGAGCGCAGAATCCCAATACGAAAAAAAGTAAAAGGGAGGAAACATAAGAGTAACGAAAAATCGGGAATGCCATCACACCTCCACCAACCACGCTTAGCTATGCCCGCGAGTTCAATTGGGAGAAATCCTAAACTATAATATATCGAATTGAATCAAGTGCTAACAGCATATTCGTACAACTTCCCAAAATTTCTAGATGTGAGAAAAGTTTTCGGTGCCTTCGTGTTTTCCTTTTGTTCTGTTCTTTTCCATTGTAAACTAACAATACAGAGTTAGCTGAGCTAAAAAACGGAGAGTCAACTTTCACCAAGTATAGTATTTCTCAACTCAAAACAAGGTGTCACCAAAATAGCAACCGGGAGGATAAAATGAGCTGGCAGAAACTGCGGGGAAAACTCGCGGAATATCATACGGGAACTGTAAGCGATGTCGAGTATTTGGTGATTTGCCAAGTCTATCACACGTTTCTCGACGTTGCCTGCAACTATTCCCGGCATGTTCCCCATCAAGAACGGTTCGATCTAACACACCCCGATATCTTCGAGCAATACCTCGGACAGGTGCGAGATGATTTAATCGCCATGAAATCGAAAATCGATCCGTTTTATCATAATCTGGTCGAGGAGACCTTCGAGGAAGCGAAGCAGGTATTGCTGAAGTAATGAGCACTTACATGAATTCGATTGCAAAAAAAACGGGCAAGTTGCCCGTCGAAAAATTCTCACTCTTGCTGTAGTTATTACTTATGCAGCGAGGTTGACATATTCCCGAGTACTGGGGTTGATGATCCGGCATCAGTTTGCTCGGTGGGGTCGCCGCCTTCCTCGACATCGACCGGAACTGGCGGTTTCGCATTTTCGATGCCTTTGATATCGAGTCGTCGAGCGCCAAGGTAACGCTTTGCCCAATACCCTTTCTCGATGGTCGAGACTGTTACCCCTTTACGTGAAGCGTGCGCAAACCTTCCATCTCCCAGATAAATTCCAACATGATGGATGCGTGACTTTTTACGGGCAAAGGTAAGAATATCGCCATAGCGCAATTTCTCGCGATTGATTTCCGCTCCGATTCTCGCAATTTCCCGCGAGCTGCGAGGCAAGTCGATGCCTACTTCTTCAAAGACTTCATTCACGAAACCGGAACAATCGATTCCTTTCCTGCCATTCCCACCGAAGCGGTATTTCGTGCCCATCCATTGCGCTATCGCAATCGTCAATGGATGATTATCACCCATTGAAACGCTGGGTAAATCTTCGGTCTCAAACAGTTTCTCAGTATGAGTGCGGAAATACTCTTCAATATCGGCGGCATCGAGGGAATCATCGTCGAGGATAGGAATCGGTTTGCTTTGTTCTGGTATGGTAACGTTACTAATGAGAAGTTTTGGTGTGCGGACCGCGTACCGAATCGATGTCGTGAAACATCCTGCGGTAAACAACGGTAGTAGTAGAAGTAGAAGTGTTTTCTTTGTCGGGATTCTAACCATTACTGGCAACTTACGGCTCTAACAGTTTTTTTACAAGTACCTCGCGCTGTTCGACGCTCTGAAACTGTAGAACGATTTTCCCTTTGTTCGGGTTCCCCGCAAACAATATTTGACAACCAAGTCGCTCCTCCAACTGATTTCGCAATACCGGGTCGTCGTAGGTCGGTCTGCCGCCCCGTTTTACGGTATCTTTCGGGGTACTCGCCATACTCTTCTGGACGAGCGCTTCGGTCTGCCGGACGTTTAGCGTTTGTTCGAGAACGATTCGCCAGAGCGTTGGAATGTCCTTGGGTTGTGCGCCTAACAGCGCTCTGCCGTGCCCTTCACTCAATTCCCTGCGTCGGATACTCTCTTGGACTGCTTCCGGTAACGTCAGGATGCGCAAGGTATTGGTTATCGTCGAACGACCGCGTCCCAATTGTTTCGCTAATTCATCGTGTGTCCAATTTGTTTGCTCCAACAGCTTTTGACAACCATTGGCAAACTCAATCGAATCCAAGTCCTCGCGTTGCAAATTCTCGATTAAGGTAATAAGTCCGCGTTGGCCGTCGTCCAATCCTTGCAGCAAGCGAATCGGGACTTCGGTCAGACCAGCTAATTTCGCTGCCCGCAATCGCCGCTCGCCTGCCAGTAACCGGAACACTCCCGGCTCCGGTTCTTCCACCAGCAACGGTTGTAACACCCCTTGCTGCTTAATCGAAGCAGCTAATTCCTGTAACGAGGTTTCATCGAAATGACGGCGTGGTTGTAACGGATTCGGTTCGATTGCCGCGATGGGAAGCTGGCGGTATTCCCCCTCCACCGCTTCGTCGGAAGCCCCCGGGATCAAGGCGGATAACCCTCGGCCGAGACTTGGTACTTTAGGTTTCATCGAGAATTAACTCCTCGGCGAGCGCCAGATAGTTTTTTGCGCCTCGACTGGTAATGTCGTACAGAAAAATCGGAAGTCCGTGCGACGGAGCCTCGGAAAGCTTGACCGAACGATGAATCGGGGTTTCGAACACTCGACCCTTAAAAAACCGTTTCACATCGTCGCGGACTTGCTTCGATAGGCTCAATCGTTGGTCGTACATCGTCAAAACAGCCCCTTCGATTTCCAATTGTGGATTCAAGTGCCGTTTCACAAGCCGGATCGTGTTTAGTAACTGAGTCAATCCTTCCAATGCGTAATACTCGGCTTGAATCGGGATCAACACCGAATCGGAAGCGGTCAAGGCATTCAACGTCAATAATCCAAGCGATGGGGGACAATCGATAATCACCCACTCAAAATCTTCGCGGATCGTCGATAATGCGTTTTTCAACATGTGTTCGCGCGACATCATCGGAACCAGTTCGATTTCCGCCCCGACTAACCGGATATGCGCAGGTATAATGCTTAAGTATTCTACTTGGGTCGGTAACACGCAATTCCGGAAATCTACTTCCTTGAGTAATAACTCGTAACTGGTCGGATGATCCGGCGGAACTTCTACTCCCAACCCGCTGGTCGCATTCGCTTGGGGATCCATATCGATGAGCAGCACCTTCCGCTCGGCAAGGGCAATCGCAGTCGCGAGATTAACAGCAGTCGTCGTTTTACCGACGCCGCCCTTTTGATTCGCCACCACAATTACTTTTCCACTCATAGCGGTAATGTCAAGCTCTTGAATTGGTTCTTCTTCCAGTTCCATAACTCACACGAATCGGTTTGCGTAAATTATACTATACGAATTGATTGCTATGCTTTAAGCGACAGTGCCTAAGTTCATCCGGTCGCCAAACCGCCGATAGAACTCTTCCCAAACGGGGTCATTCTCCCGATTGGGATGGTGTCCCATCGTGATTTCTGCTTCGCCCCGCATCCGGATTACCCAATCGCGATCCCTTACTAAGTCAGCCCACTTCAATTCGGGTAAGCCGTGCTGTCTTGTTCCAAAGTACTCACCAGACCCCCGTAATGTAAGGTCTACCTCAGCGAGTTCAAATCCGTCGTTCGTTCGTTTGATGGCAGCAATTCGATCCTTCACAACTGCTGAAGAATGCTGATATACGATTAAAATACATTGCGACGGGTAGGAGCCTCTGCCAATGCGACCCCGGAGTTGATGGAGCTGTGCAAGTCCAAACCGTTCGGCATGTTCCACCACCAGCATCGTTGCAGTCGGAACATCCACCCCAACCTCGATCACTGTCGTCGCGATAAGAATTTTTGTGACGCCATTGGCGAAGCGATGCAACGCCTGGTTCTTTTCCTCGAGCGACATTCGACCATGCAACAATCCCACGGGAATACCTGCCAATATTCCTTTAGATAAGGTTTCGTACTCCTCGGTTGCCGCCTTCAAATCGAGCTTCTCGCTCTCTTCCACCAGCGGAAACACGACGTAACTCTGTAGTCCGGCTTCGGCATTGCTGCGCACTGCCCGGTAGACGTCCTCCCGTTTTGCCGGTGTAACGCCAATCATCTTAATTGCGCCACGCGCCGCCGGTTTCTCATCCAGCCGCGATACGTCAAGGTCACCATACGCCGTTAATGCCAATGTCCGGGGAATCGGCGTTGCCGTCATCACTAACGTGTGAACCGCTTCCCCTTTTTCACTCAACAAACCCCGCTGCCGGACACCAAACCGGTGCTGTTCGTCGATGATGACCAACCCCAACCGCTTGAATTTTACCCGTTCCTGAATCAAAGCGTGAGTTCCAATCGCAACCTGAATATCGCCGGACTGGATACCGCCCAGCACCTCCCGTTGTCGCGCTATTGGCATCCCCGACACTAACAGACCGACTCGAACGCCTAACTGTTCAAATCGTTCGACGCTGGTCAAGTAATGCTGTTCGGCAAGTATTTCGGTCGGAGCCATCAGAGCGCCTTGCCAACCCGCCTCTACCGCCATCATCAGTGCGAGTAATGCGATAACGGTCTTGCCGCTGCCGACATCGCCTTGCAGTAAACGGAGCATCGGACGCGGTTGCCGCATATCCTTATAGATTTCGTTCAGGACATTCCGTTGTCCCTTCGTCAATTCAAATGGAAACTTTTTTAATAGTTCGTGGGTGCGATTTCCAACATCGGACAGCGCAGGAGCGGGAAGCTGTTTCTGTTCGGCACGCTTGAGCAAAACCGCCCATTGGAAAAAGAACAGCTCTTCCGCAATTTGAAATGCCGCACCGACTTCGGTTTGGGCGATGTTTTCGGGTAGGTGGAGATACTGAAAAGAGGTTTTTCGATCCGGCAATCCGCATCGGGTACGAACTTCTTCCGGCAAGGTTTCCGATAGTTCGCACCGTTCGAGTAGCTTTTCGATGACGCGTTGGTATGTCCGACTTCGCAATCCGGTTCGCAACATTGATTCAGAGAGGGGATAAACCGGAACGATGCGACCGGAAGCACGATACGCTTCCCGGGTCTCTTCATCTTCTAACTTTTCTAAGGACGGATGGGAAAAATTCGGGCGACCCGGCGAGAGCGAAACCTTTCCCGAAACGGCAAACCAATCCCCTTCCTTGAATTGATCGCGATGGTACGACAAACCATCGTAGTACATTACTTCAAATGCGCCGCCGGTTGCATCCTGAAAAATCACTTTGTAAATGCGTTTCCGCATCCGCTTCGCAAAAATCTCGCCAAAGCTCTGCACTTCTCCGATACAAGTGACATCTTCTTTATCGTGGGTCGCTAACTCAGCAACTGCATATACTTTCGAGCGGTCGATGTATCGTTTGGGACAACGCGACAGCGCGTCGCCGACCGTCGTGATACCCAGCTCCGACAGCGTTTGCCATCGCGCCGGCCCGACGCCGGGGGCATATTCCAGCGAGCTTTCCCAATGCAATACTGGTTTATCCAGCATCTTACCACTTATTGCGAACAGTGAATGTCAACTTCGATTCGCCGCGGGCAGGAATCGTTACCGTAAACTCGTGCAGATGTGCACTCTTTTTCACCGGAGTAATCGAAGGCTCGCGAATCTCACCGCCGCTTTGCCAAGACGCAATGACCGTTACTGCTTCCTTCTTACTATTCTTCAAAGTGACTTTCCAATCCGCTTCGTTTACCCGGTCGCTAATCCGGCGCTCTTCTTCCATCACCGTCTCGCCAACCACATCGAAAGCGTTTCCGACATTCAATTTCACTTCGTTGCCGATACCGGTGTGATCGATCCGATCTTCGCCGACGAATTCCCGGTTACCGCTCACTTCCGCTTGGAATAGTCGTACCCGTCCCGCCGGTAATGGTTGCTCGATCCCCGACGCTTTCTCGTTCTTGAATTTCACCGTGACGCTGACTTTTTTATTGCCTTGAGAAATCTGATAACTCAATTGCTTCTCATATTTGACAGTAGGTGCCGAGAGCAGCGAAATCTGCTTCCGTTGACGGTCGGATACAGTCGATGGTCGTTGCAATTCGTATAGATGATATTCGAATAATCCGCGCTCTTCAAACTGTGGCGCTGCTTCATCCATCGCCATCGTCTGCATTGCCATACCACCTTTCGCTCGATACATTCGTTCCGGTTGTACCCGGTTGATATCACCAGCGATGAGTTTCAGATTCGCATCGGGATAAGTTGCACCGCTTTGATTGTTAATGTCGACCCAACCATTAAAATCGAGTTGTTCCCCTTTTGCCGCCAACACGCCGATGTACTCAGCGCTCCATGATATTCCATTGGTCGTGTAGGAAAGCTCGGCGCTCTTCTTTCCCTTCGTGTCACCTGCGAGCTGCCACACCAATGTCGGACGAAGATACATCCCTTGCGAATTACCGGGAATCAGGATTTGTTGAATTCCACTTTGTAAAAGCCGCATCTCTTTCTCGGTTTCGAGGACGATGCCCCAACTGCCGGGCGTCAGCAATTTTCCGGATACGAGTTCCCCTTTTTCCAGTACGACGTCAATCCGCTCGCCTAATCGCCGCTCGAGTAACCGTTGTTGGTTTACTAAATCGTATTCGTAATTTTGCTCGATGACGGTCGCTCCGGGAATCGATAGCTTGACCGAAGTTGGATCCATCCGCTCGGCAACGTCGGCAATTGACAATTGATTGCTGGCAATCGTTACCTCGCGCACTTCCCGAACAACTGCGAGATCGTTATTGTAAATCGTGAGGTGAACGGTGCGCTCGGCAGCGAATGCCAACGCAGTAATCGTAAGTATAACAAAAAGCGAAATTCGTGACATCAAATCCTCCAACGTGGTTTTCATTCCGGTTTGTAATCTCTGCTCGAAACTTACAACAATGCCAACCGCTCTTTCACCCGGGGCAGGAGCGGATCGTTCGGAAAGTCGCGCATGAATCGTTCCCATTCCGCTTTCGCCAACGTTTTTTTGCCGAGCCTCGAATAGCACATCCCCAACATGAAACGCGCATGGGAAATCTTTGTCGAATGAGGAACTGCTGCCGCCATCAAAAACTCCAGTTGCGCTTCATCGGGACGATCCAATCCCAACAATGCTTCTCCTGACCAATAATGAAAATTGCCGGCTAACGGGTGGTTGGGATACTTTAGCGACAACGCCCGCATTTCGCTCAGCGCGTTGGTACGATTCCCACTCTGTAACTTCTGTAACGCTGCATTGTAGCGGTCGTCTACTACGCCGGCATTAGCAAGCGCTGCCCAAACGAATAGTGCTAATAAGAGAAATCGTTTTATCACAGCATACTCCTCACAAAATTGTGGAAGTTCCAACTAATATTACGCATAACTTCGCCACCGGGTAGATGCACCAATCGCAAATCCCATCAAGGCGCAATGGGTAAGCATCGACGATCCTCCATACGAAAGAAACGGCAGTGGAATTCCAGCGACCGGCATGAGTCCCAACGTCATGGCAACATTCACAAAAATTTGGTACACCCAAAGCCCGGCGATGCCTGCCAACAATAAACCACCATTCCGATTCTTCGCGCGGTACGCTTGTC
>JAOTSC010000154.1 GCA_030247525.1 bacterium
TTTTTGAGAATCATCGGATTCGCCAAAATGCTCCAGCCGTTAAAATTGCCGGCGACGGCAACACTCTTGCCATCGAACATCGCGTAAGAAAACCGCACCCCTTCCCGCGTCATCTGCGGTTGCGCAATACTAACGGTTGCAATGAAAGTCATGCTAACTGCTGTCAGCATTAGAACTGCGAACAATCTACGCAAGGCGACCTCCTTCCGGTTCGGAAAAGTAATGCGCTGATTCGACTGCAAAGCTGAATTGTCGCCGTTCTCCGACCGTCACGGGTACGCTGCTCGCACCGCGGGCGACAAAGCTCTCGTTGCCGGTCGTTGCATGGAGCAACGATTCGTTTCCTAACGGCTCAACCAATGTAATCGTTGCCGGAAAGACGATCTGTGATGCAGTAGATGCCAGCGAATCGTCGTATAGCGAGATTACTTCCGGACGAATGCCAATCGTGAGTTTTCCATGATAGGTAATTGGCGCTGCAAAACTGGCAAACGATGTTTCGATTTTGCCGTTAGCGATTGAGCCGGAGAAGAAATTCATCGCGGGAGAACCGATAAAACCGGCAACAAAGCGGTTTGCCGGCTTTCGGTAGAGTTCGAGCGGCGCCCCGACTTGTTGTAACTTTCCATCGTTCAACACCGCCACGCGAGTTCCCAAAGTCATCGCTTCCACTTGATCGTGGGTAACGTAAACAATCGTCGTCTTCAAGCGGCGATGCAGTTGCGCCAATTCCGCCCGCATTTGTACCCGCAATTTCGCATCGAGATTCGACAACGGTTCATCGAACAAAAATACTTGCGGTTGCCGGACAATCGCTCTTCCAACGGCAACGCGCTGCCGTTGGCCGCCGGACAATTCGCGTGGTTTCCGGTCGAGCATCTCTTGCAACCCGAGAATATTTGCCGCTTCATTTACTCGCTGTTCGATCTCGGTTACATCGATTTTTCTGAGCTTTAATCCGAATGCGAGATTTTCGCGAACGGTCAGGTGAGGATACAGCGCATAATTTTGGAACACCATGGCGATATCGCGATCCTTCGGCGGGACATCGTTCACGACGCGGTCGCCAATGGAAATCGTTCCGGCGGAAATCGATTCCAATCCGGCAATCATCCGCAAAGTCGTCGATTTTCCACATCCCGATGGTCCTACCAGCACGAGAAATTCGCCATCGTCGATAGTCAACGAAATCTCTTTTACTGGAGTTGCGCCATTCGGATACGTCTTGGTGACGTTGCTAATTACAACTTGTGACATATTCGTTCCATGAGTACGGGCGAACCTTGTGTTCGCCCAATCACTTTTCAATTTTAAGCCATTTAGCTTGAGGATTGTTGAAAATGTACATGATTATGTGCTGATAATCTTTGTCATTTCTTATGATATGATCGTAATAACCTCGTTTCCACAAGCGCTTATTAAATTTATGCCAATCCAATATTTTAATTCCACGAATATATTCTACTGTGGATTTCGACTTAAATGTCTGAACAAACTCACTAATTATCGAACGTTTATTTTTTACACGAGTTTCAGCAGCGTCAAGTAAATGCAAGAGCATATGAACATGGTTTGGCATTACTGTATACACGATGATCTCAATACTTGGAAAATTGCTAACCGTGTCTGTTAGTACTTGTTCTATCATTAATCCAGCTTTATTTAGATTACACTCATGAACATGCACTTTGCCAAACAATTGCAACATGTTCTCCACTGAAATTGTAATAAAATATCCACCTGGAGTATTGTATTCATACTCAGCCAATCGAAGACTGTTTTTTCTAAATCGTTGATCCATTTACTGTGGGGTGAACACAAGGTTCACCCGTACTCACATTAATAACTACTTAAACTCCAACACATCGTACACATTGGTACCGTTGCCGGAAGTGTTGCCGCCGCCGTGCCATTGTGAAGCTTCCGGATACACGCTGCGAAATTCTCCCATCCCCGCTCCGCCATGATCATCCTGTCCGCCGGAATAGATGTGAATTTTCCATTTCGCCGGATCGTTCGGTAGTAATGACCGAGGCACTGAAACACGAACTTCGTTTGTCGCTGGAGAACCTAACGGATAGGCGGCATCATCGGCAACACATTCATACATAGTTTTATCATTACCATCGGTAAGACGGAATCCGCCGCCGATATACAGCAAACGATCCGGTTGGAAATCCGTTGGGAAAATGTATTGACCATTCATCCCCAATTTCTTCGCACTTGTTTTGCGAGAACCGGTTTCAATAGCGATGGCGGCAAACGTAAGCTGAAAGCCATATTCCGGATGCCAGCCCGGTTGCGTCAATTTCTTGAACTTGAGTGAAAAATACACGCGCTCGTTATCTTCCGAAATTGTCGCCGAAGAAATATCGAATATTCCCTTGACGAAACGGGAGTCGGTTGGATACGTGTATCCTTGTTTCAACTCGTCGTTTGTTTCGTCGATTGCGTTGCGTTTGACCGCTGCATTTTCACGCCAAACTGTGCCTTCTTTGCTGCCAACCCGTTGCCATGAGGGAGGTTGCAGCGATGGTAAATCCTTGCGGACTTTCACTTTGGCAAAGTGCCACAATGTATCGGCTGGTGGATGTTTCGCTGTAATTGCCGCTGGTTTTCCATCGACCCAGACTTCCCCGGTACGTTGTTGGTATTGGAAAAGTACCGGTTTCCTCGCTTCATTGAGTGCGCCACTAACGCCCGGTTCGCCAAACAACTTGAAGAAGATTGCTGTACTATCAGCAATCGATTGGGCAGTGAGTAGTACTTTCGTCGTGTCGTCGATTTGTTCACATGATATATCGACGAGATGCCCCTGCATATTCACGGTCGCATTGACTTCACCCCAATCAGGATTCAGATGAGGATCGATTTTCCAAATCACCCGCCCCTGATTTCCCTGTACTGGTCGCACCCCAAAAAAGTCCTGCCAGAACGATCGTTGAAATTCCGCCAACGACCAAGTCTGCGACACGGTTCCCGATTGGTTAGGAAAATGTTTCGCAAGGAGGAAACTTGCATTTTTGGAATTTTTTTTCGTAACGCTTTGTGACAGCGACGGGGGTGGATCGGCATAGTAAAACATTTCGTCGGCGGGATTGAGTGGATAATCACGGGAAGTAGCGTCGAGCAATTCCGGCAGCGTACCGTACACTTGTGAATGTTCGAGCATAAGTTCGGCTTCCCGCTGCTGTAAACTCCACGCCAACTCCCATTGTCCATACTTGCACAGCGCTGTCTTCACTGGTCCCGAGAGCCATGTCCAAATTACGCCGTTATGATATGCCGCATCTTTCGGATATGCCGGATACATGTGGTAAGGATGAAAGTTGGAATCATTGGGGGAGAGCGACATAACGCCGAATGGAGAAACCAATTCTTCAAATGCAGCCCACACCATCGGTTCGGCGATACTGTCCGGCAATAGTGGATAGTAGGGAACCGTGATTGCAAAGAATTGGTTTGGTCGAACCTGCTCGTCCGGAGTTCCATCCGGGCGAATCCGGTCGTACAATAATGGGGAATCGGGGCGCTTGAACCGCTTAACGAACGATTTCGATAGCGTTTGATAAGCGCCGCGCCACCGCTTCACATTCACTTTTAAGACGCTGTCGGGCTCCATCATTTCGACCATGCTGATCGCCGCTTGCAACTGCGCCGCCCATAACGCCTGCACCTCGACTGCATACTTGTCGCGGGGAGTCCATGCCCCTTTGGGCGGGGAGTAGGCATCCATCCATGTCTCTTGCTCACCGTGCTCTTGAAATGCGGAACTATCCTTCGACGCCCGTAAAATACTGCCTGCCATGATGACCCGTAGCGCACCAAAATGGGTTCCGGTATCGGCTGGTGCTGGGTTGCGTAAAACATCTTTCCATAAACCGTAATCACCGGAATACAATCCATACTCGTACAGCGCTTTTACCCACCACGCCGTACCATCGGCGGTATTGTAAACAATCTCCCGCGGATTTGCCCGGTTCGGCACTCGTCCAAATGTCGGCGACTTCGGATTTCGGTCGACCCATTGTGCGAAGGTGATTAATATCTTGCGCGCGGTCTCATAATCTCCTTGAACTAAACACGCACCAAACAACGAGATGAAAGTGTCGCGTCCCCATGCCTCGGCAAACCACGGATAGCCTGCCCAAATCTGGGTCTTATCGGCTTTGAGAAACCCTTGTAAACTACTCTTGCTCCAACGCAGTGAAGATGCAAGTGTGCGCAGCGCAGTTTCATTGGGAGGTTTTGTTGAACGTAATCTGATGCGATCTAATGAAGAAAAGAGCAGTTTATTTTTTTTTCGATTGATCGATGAATCGCGGGAAACATTTTTTCGTAACGAATCGTTGCTCGATTTTTCTCTTGTGACTTTCGCAATGGCTATCCGCATCGCCTCCGCAGAAGTGTTGGCGTACGTTATCACCAATCCCGGGTCGGCGGGCAGGAAATCTGGTGGAATAGCTGGGAGTAAGTTTGTCGAAAAATGTAATTCTGCCGGCGCAAAATCTTTCAGACCACAGGGCGTATCCATCCACTCCGTTACCGGTCTCCATTTACCGAAATGTCGTACAGCCGCGACGCTCTTCGTACAATTCGGCGAGCTAAATGCGATTACCGAGGAATCACTCGACAGCGTATCGATTTGCCAACTGTTATCCGAGAAAAGAATGCGAAATCGAAAAATCGTGTCGGTCGGTTGAGTATGGAAGTTTACCCGTATATACTCCTCCACTGAATCAATCTCTGTGAGATAGAGAAACCGCGATTTTCCCACTACAAGCGAGTAGGACCGCTCATTGATTTGACCGGAAGGGAAGGTACTGCGTTGAAGCCATTTGGATGAGTCACCGATCCGCCAATCGACCCACAGTTTTTCCCCCTCGACAGTTACCCCTTGCCAACCATCGGTTCTGCCATCGGCGGTCGTGTACCACGAGAAGCCGCGACCAGTACCGCTAAAGATCATACCGCGATTTGAACTCGGCATGACTTGATCGGCGAATCCTGCTGGGATACTTAGTAGAAGCCAATAACAAATTGCAACAAATCTCGCTATTTGCTTCATGGTTTTGCTACGAGTAGTCTCGCACTCCATGGCTGTAACCGGATAGTAACGGTTCCCTTCCAATCAAGATCGACCAATTGCATTCCGATTGCTTCTCGCAGCTTGGTTGCCGTAAGCCCATTGGGGAGCGTTTTCGGAATCGTTACATCGATTGCTTTGTCGGAAAGATTGGTTACTACAACTGAGGTTTCATTGCCTTCGGTTCTTGTAAACGCTAATCCTTCATTAACAAATTCGGGTGTTTCGATCCACTGCAATTTGCCGGTGCGTAGTGAGGGGAGCGAGTTACGCCAATGAATCCAATTCTTATATTGAGTATACAAAACGATGTTGACTTGATTCCAGTCGATTGGTTCTTTTTCGAATAACGACGGTTTATAGGTCGCGCCGATTTCCTGACCGTTGTAAAGCAGCGGTACACCGGGTAAGCCGAAGATTAATCCGATGTATGCCGGAAGCTTTTCTTTTCCGAACGCCTCGACAGCACGTTGTTCATCGTGGTTTTCTAAAAATCGCATCACGAAAAACGAGCTGTCGGTGCGCAGCTCGAATGCTGTGAGATAGCTTCGAAGCGAATCGGCGCCAATCTTCCCTTGCACATTTGCTTTTAATGAATGATACAACGGCCAATCATACATCGAGTGAAATCCGAGTGAGGAATACTCATCGCCATACGCTTCCGCCAAAAAAAGCGCTCCCGGTTTCTCTTTGCGCAGCGACGATAGTGCGCTCTTCCAATAATCAGCAGGCACCATCCCGGCTACATCGAATCGGAAACCATCGACGTTGTAGCCGATTAACCATAAGTGAAGTGCATCGGTCATATACTGCCGCATTGCTGGAACCGCGAAATTGAAATCCGAGATGTCTGACCAGTCGGCTACTTCGCGGGTAAAGTTGCCGTTTGCATCTTTCATCCACCAGTCGGGATGTTCCTTCATGAGGATGTGATCGTTTGCCGAATGATTTGCGACCCAGTCGAGAATTACTCTCATTTGCATCCCGTGCGATTTCGCTACTAACGATCGAAAGGCAAGTGAATCGCCAAATTCAGGATTCGGTATCAAGTAGTCGCGAACAGCATAGGGGCTGCCATAGGTGCCTTTCCGCCCTTCGATACCCAACGGGAATATCGGCATCAGCCATAGATTTTGAATTCCTAATTCGCGGATTGATCCCAATCGTTCTTGGAATCCTTGGAAATCTCCACTGGGCGATGCTGAACGGATATACACTTCGTACAACGGGTAACCGCGGATCCATTCAGGAGTATTTGCGAACGCAACTATTGCAAACAGACTGATCGCAATTGTTAACAGGTGTCGAGCCAATCGTTTCATTGTATTCTCGGTCTTCACTTTGTTGGATTCCAATTTTCCCAATGCACTTTCGCTTCGTCATAACGTTCGCTTGGTGCTTTAAATTCATCGGGATATCCCAGCGGGATTAAACAAAACGGAGCGACCCCTTCCGGTAGTTGAAACAAATCGTTAAATACTTGTAATCGTTCCTGCCGTGGCCAAATCCCAACCCAAACGGCTCCCAATCCAATCGCTGTTGCCATTAACAAGATATTCTGAGTTGCAGCGCTGCAATCGAGCATCCAGTTTCCGGGATGTTTTTCCACTTTCGATTCACCGCAAACAAGAATTGCAGCCGAAGCTTCGACCGTCATTTCAGCGTAGGGTTGAAGTTTCGAAATCGTGTCGAGTTTCGCGCGATCCGTAATAATCAGGAAGCGCCACGGTTGGGCGTTGCCTGCCGAAGGTGCTGCCATCGCAGCATGCAGTAACTGTTCAATTTGTTCTCGGGTTACTGGTTCGTTGGTGTAGTGGCGGATACTACGGCGACGAAAAATTACATCCATCGAAACTCCCAAAAAAACAAAGGGGGAGTGGAGCTCGTAAGCCCACTCCCCTGTTGTTACAACATGGAAAGCCGCTTACTTCATTAACAACATTTGGCGCACGGCAAAATTTGAGCCGGCGGAAATCTTATAGAAGTAAGTGCCACTCGAGAGTGCGGAACCATCAAACGATAACGTATAGGTACCGGCATTCATGAGACCATGATTTTCTGTCATAACCGTACGACCGGTGAGATCGAATACTTCAAATTTCACTTCGGCTTGGTTCGGAATCGAGAATTCAATTGTAGTTGTCGGATTGAACGGATTCGGATAGTTCTGGAGTATTGCAAAGCTATTCGGCATATCCGGGTCGCTCATCCAAACGCTGGAGTTACGACATCGGGTTTGCCAATTCGCGTACAAGGTTCCTTGTGAACCGAAGCATACTTCCGGCATCCGGAAAGTATTGGTCGCGTCGTTGATAGCGACTTCGTGGTTTTCACCGAAACCAGCTTCCACATCGTAACCATTGATGCCACCTTTGAAGACGAATGTTCGTGGGCTGCCAATCGGGAATAAGTGGTTTGCCGTCCACACGGAGTCATTAGCTACTAAGTCACCGGTCGCGCCATTGTCGTTGGCATTGTCAGACGTCGGGAACGAACCCCACGGCCAATTATTGTAGAAGCCTGCTAAATTCACCGTATTGAATTGACGAACCGTGTCACCCGATTGCACGTCGATAATATATTCACCAGGCGTGTTCAATTTACCATAGGCGGAACGCATATCGAACGGAACATACACTGTGACCGGACGGGTTATAATATCTTGCGGAGTGATGTTTGAGAAATATACGGTTTCCGGATTCGGCATTACTTCATGGAAGCCACTTCC
>JAOTSC010000155.1 GCA_030247525.1 bacterium
CATTCTACTCTCAGTTGTTAAGTCGATGAAAAGTAGCATCCAATCCACGCTACAGCAAGGGAGGAGTTCCCATGATGATAAGTAAGCCGATTTTAATTACGCGAAACAATACACTGCGCCTCGGAATTCTCTTTTTAGTTGCGCTCAGCGTCACACCACTCTTGGCGACCCCCTATTGGACGCCGGAGCAGATTGCTGCCCAAGAGGCAGGACTGTTACCTGTTCCGGACGCTTTAGGACCGTCTACCCCTCCCCGTCCTCCCCAAATCGAACCTTATAATTATTATACCCAATACTTGCGAACAGCCGACTGGTTGGTCGGACTCCAAGTTACTACTGCAGGAGCCGATTTTGGCGGCGAGCGGGAAGGGGAAACCGGTTCGCTATATACCATTATTCAGACCGATAATACGCAGGAGTGCATCGTGGTCTGGTCAAATGCGAAACGAATCACCGGGATCGATACCCTGTACCAACAAGCCATCGCCAATGCATGGATCTACAACCGCCGTTGGCCGGCTTGGCTCGAAGAAGGGAGTAACGGCAGTTACTACCGTAGCCATAACGCCGGGTGGGGCATCGCCGCGACGATGGCATACATTACCAACACTCAAGACTCCTCGGTAATCGGATACGGCGACTCTTGTGCCAATTACATCATGCAATATCCGTGCTCTGGCAGTTCCAACACTGACCGGAATGCCGAAGGTATCGCTACGGGAGCCCTTGCTCGTTATGCCCGGTGGCGGTTAGGTCATACCAATCATCAACGTTGGCTCGACACCTCCCTTGCCCGTGGGCAGCGGTTACGAATTTGGATTGAAAGCAATCCCACCTATGCTCTCCGGCAGGCGGAAAGTTGGGCGTTAAGTGGTGGTTGCTCGTTTTGGGGCGTTCTAAACTCGATCTGTCGTGAAAATCCAACGTGGGGAATTGGCTGGGTCAATCAATACGGGCAGTTTATGGATGCCCGCCCCGGCGCAGGGAATTGGGCGAACGCTTGGGGCACGTGGTACGGACATGGACATACCGATGCTTATCTCTTCACGGGGAATCCAATGTTTCTCGATAGTGCGCGGGTGTTAGCCGATTACTTATTGGATCAGGATACCGATCTGGATGGCGGGATACCCGCTACCGTTGGCGACCCCCAAAATCAGGACCAATCTTGGGTATCGTGTTACATGGATTGGATGCTGCTCGATCCATTAATGAATTTCTCGAATTTTCCGCACGATCTTGGTGTATCGCGAATCGATGAGCCGGCAACATTGGTCGTACAAGGGGACAGTATTCGGGTAAGGTTCTCAGTTGTGAATTACGGGCGCAATCCGCTTGCTCCAACAATTGAAATACGGTTTGGTGCGAGCGAAACCAATGCGACCGTGACAGCGCAAATCACCGATACGACTTTGTCACCGGGCTTACGGCGGGAGTACACAGCCTTCGCGGGAGTTGCATCGCTGCCCACGATGTTTTGCGGAGTGCGTTTGACAACCGTCGATAGCAATTCTGTAAACGATACATTAGCGGTACGATTCCATGTACGGACTCAGCGAACGCTACCGGTAACAGTACAAAGTTACAATGCCGACACAACCCGGATTTCGTTTGCATTTACTTCGATGGAAGACCCAACTCGATGTTGGCAAATCGATACTGTGATGCAAGGCGTACGTTCAATCCAATTGGATGCGCAGGTTTTCGATGGGAATTGGAACTATGAGCTAATCCCTTCAATTCCATTTAAACCGTTAAGCGGCACATATACAGTTTCCAGTGCAGGTCAATCACTTTACCTTTCAATGCAACCAGCGTTCATCTGGCTGCTTGACGACGATTCAAGCGCTACATTCGAAACCTATTATCAAGCGGCGTTGGATTCCACCTTACATGGTGATTTAGTAAGGTACGACCGGATTGAAACAGTGCAGGACCTTCCGACCGACATCACGAAGTTCTACTGCGTCATTTGGTTTACCGGCAACCGTACTACCCCAATGGATAGCGTTCGCCGGGTCGCGATTCGTAATGCAATCGCCAATCGCACGGCGCTTCTGTTGACTGGACAAAACATCGGCGAACATCTAAGCCTGGTTGACTTACCGTTACTGAACCGGTTAGGAGCTTCGTTAAGAACACCTGACGCGAACAATTATCGACTACTCGGCGTATCGGGTTCCAATTGGTATGGTGTCAATACATTGATTGCCGGGGCGAGCGGTGCGAACAATCAGAATTCTCAAGACGGCTTCAATCAGGTGAACAATAGTACATCATGGGTCGTTTATCAGAGTGATATCATGTCGAATGCCGCCGTATCGACCGTAGTTCAAAACGAAGCTAAGACACTACTTTGCGGATTTGGGATGGAGGCGATTTCCAGTACCGGTAATAATTCCATGAAGAGCATGTTGCTCGATGCGCTGGATTGGTTGTTTCCGTTGGATGCAGTGGAAAAGCCAACCGTAGCATTGCCGCAATCGCTGTCACTGACTGCTTATCCCAATCCCTTTAACTCCGAACTCACGATCCATATAGAACTACCGCAAACTGGACGCGCGGAAGTTGCAGTTTTTAATCTTGCTGGTCAGGAAATCGTTCGCGAACGGTTGCAAAGCAACAATGGTAACACTTCCTGGACTTGGCGGGCAGACAAAGTAGCGTCAGGCGTATACTATGTAAAAGCGATGCAACAGAACCGAAGTGTGATGCAAAAAGTGGTATTGTTGAAGTAGTAACAAGCCATCAGTTCAATTGAGAGCAAAGGGCGGACACAAGGTCCGCCCATACTCGATTTAATGGATGAGATTACTTATCGTTACAGAAATTTTCGGTATACGGGAAATTTTTCGTGGTTACGTTCGATGATGAATCCGGCATGAAAGTATAACGATAACGGACCAGTCCATAAATCACCCGCTTCGATTTTCTCCTCGAATTTTACTGGGAATGCGTCTACAACAGTGTAACCGCGCTCTTTTAGATCGTCCAACACCAATTCAAGAAAACGTTTCGCATAGCCTTTGCGCCGAACCCGGGGAATCAGGAACCAGCAAGTAATCGCTGCAGCACCACGTTGCGCCCGCAAACGAAATTGCTTGCAGAGCTTCTCGAAGATATCACGGGAGGCGGCCTGTACCCACCCCACCGGCTCACCATTTTCATACAGTAAGTAACCATCGGAAACGCCGTCAGCAATCAGTTGATCGCGGAGCTTGCGGTTTTCCTCGGCACTGCGTTCTTCAAAATGATCCCAGTTCTTTGTCCACCAACCAGCGCAAAAACACCAATCGTGTTCGCACTCAGCACAATGCACTCGATAGAAATCATCGCGGTTATCGACTGAGAGTTGTTGGATTGTTAGTTTTGCCGACATATTCTTTTATTACTTCTACAAGATTGCTTAGTCACCCGCCGAACGGCGGATTCCTCGCAACGACACTACCCCATCTTAATATCCCAATCGTAGGGAATTTCCGGGTCTTTCCAGTCTTTACGGAATTCGTCAGGATTCTCGTAATTGTACACTTCGGTTACGGTATTCACTGTAATCGATGGATAATGAGAAATCCCTTTCCAACCGTGGTACACTCCTGCCGGGATTTTTACCGCGATGGGAGAATGCTCACCGATGAAAAATTCATTGACCGTTCCGAAGGTCGGTGAGCCGTTGCGGGCATCGTACAACGCCATTTTGATCATACCGTGTACGCAGGTCGCAAAGTCGGTTTGCTTAGCGTGATAGTGCCACCCTTTCACAACGCCGGGGTAGTTCGTCGTGATGTATACCTGCCCGAATTTCTCAAAATGGGGATCATCGTTACGGAGTATCTCCATTAAGTGTCCCCGCTCATCGGCAATCTTCCGGAGCTTTACAACGACGACGCCATCGATTAACTTTTGCTGCATTTCTTTATCCTTCTAAAACTCGTCAAAACTTACAAAAGAGGAGTGTTGAACACAAGATTCCAAATCATCTAATTGATTGGGCATTTCTCCGTACACACTACAACACATGCACAAAATCGGACAACAGGAAAAACATCCGGTCGATTAGTAAAGCGATACGAGTCATAACCGTATAACCGTAGCCTGCGCCAAAACCAATCATTAACAATCCAGTGCCAACCTTTGCAATCATGCCCCACGATCCAGTATGCTCTTTTGAGAAAAAGAAGTAAATCAGAATCGCCAATAATCCAACCACCGTGATGAAGTTTCCAATAAATCGCAGGAATGTAATGATACCTGGATTTGCTACAAACGCCGCAGTGCTTGCGGTATCGAACAATGGAATCATACTGGCGCGAAGCTGCTGGACAAAATCTGCTTCCGCGAATGCAACCACTGCCAATCCGGAATAGATACCGACAATCGCAGCGAGCGACCATCGCGACAGCCATCCGATATTGGGAATGAACCGGGTAAAGAGAAGTAATCCAAACACCAATGGAACGATTAGCCACCAGTCCCGGCCGGTTGAAAGCGGTGTCCAGAGATTCGGACGAATTGTGTTGTGCCAGGTAAGCGCGAGAATGTAACCCGCCGCAACCCCGACAAAGAGATGCTCTGCAAATTTGTAGAGCGGATTATCCTTGTACAGGAAAGAGAAAATCATAACTGTCAGAATGGCGGCAATGCCAAGACCAATTTGCTCAGACATGTTTTCCTCCTTTCCGCTTCGACGTAAACCATGCCACATTTCCTACAATAATCAGAAGGATGATGAAGGTGTGTCCAAACGCTTGCGCGTCCGTTGCTTTTGCCGCAAGAGCCCGGCGATCAACCAACTCTTCGTATTCACCGGCTCCGGTAATTCCAGTCAACATTCCTTTCAACTGTCCGGCATTGTAATACGCCGAATACTCCGGAACCGACACGGCGGCAGCGCCGGCGAGCAATGTCAAATTGAAACGACCTTGTGCATACTGGACATACTCTTTCGTGCCGGGATAACCGACTGATATGGAAACGACTGCTTTGAAATTCTTGTAATTTTCTACTTCCGCCATAATCGGCGCATCGGTGACCGCTCTGCCGCGATAATCGCGGGGAAATGCCCCTTTTAACGAGCGTCCCATTTCCACAATCACCGCTTCCCTGCCGTCTTTGTATCCCAAATTGATGTAATCGACTTGATCCTTGATGTTGGGAAAAAGCGTTCTCATTTGTTCGATTGCCCGTTCCGACATCGGCGGTCCAGCAGGATAGAGACTCAGTATTACAATCCGGCACTTTTTCTTGAAGAGATGATAAAATACTGCTTCCGTCATCGGATACAGCTCTGCTTTCGAGCCGGGGTCATAATCGTTGCTAACCAAAACCAACGAGCCTTCAGGAATCGCTTCCACTGTTTTGTAGAAACTCATTACCGGTTCCGAAGCACTAAGTGGCAGATTAATCGGAAAGAGCAACGGCAGTGTCACCGCAAACAACATGCATAAAAAGATCCAGCGTTTATCGAGCTTGGAGAGGTTCTCCCAAATCGTCGTCTTCATCAATCGCTTCCTCCCAACCAGCTCCGCTCAATTCCGAAGATCATCTTCAAACCGGTTGCTACTGCACCCATCGCGGCACCGATGAGAATCGCCCGTTGCGCCACCGTATTCGGAACATTCATTATCCAATCGACCAACAACGGAAAGTCGTTCCATAGCATTTTACCAAACGGAACGCGACCGAGCATCACAATTACTGCGGTAACTGCGAGAAACCATGCTTGCCAACTCCGTACCCGAAACGCTCGAAACGCCGCCGAGGCGATAAAAAACGCCAGTGTCGCGTACATCGTTGAAGCCATCGGTGTATAAAAATTGAAGTAGATCATGTCATTGAAAAAGGTGCCTGGTTCGATCCCCCAGAAGATTCCGCTAATCGAAGTGACCACGAGCGAAACCAAGATCACCCATTTGTACATCCAATCTTCTTTCTTCGTCATCACTTGATCGAGTGAGACGCGCACAAGATTGGCAACGCCGAGGATGGTGGCGGCGGATGTGATAATGATTGCCCACTGTTGAATCCGTCCGGCGGCGTCGTTCACTACATAGTGCGGCACTAAGTACTGCACAATCATGAAGAGCCCGGAGGCAAAAAGGATAATAATTGGGATTTCGCGTTTCACTTCGGTTTCCTGATTCGGATTTCGGAAAGAAAACAACCTGAACATCTATTTGGAACGCTGGACTCGAATGTCCAACAGACTGAACTGCGATGCTCTACATTTCAAAAAGACGGGTGAATTGGGTTACACCCATCGTCTCAAGGATCGAACCGATGACGATGAGACTCATTGCCAGAACTTTCATCCAGTCGGTCCCGCGCAAAGTACCTAACAAACCGGGATCACCGCTGATATAGGAGCTGGCAGCAAAGAACTCTTCACCGATAAGCGTATAATCACAGGCTACGACAAAAAACGGAAGTTGATGGACATTCGATGTACCGGCAATTTGAATCGCGCCAGTTGAAAATCCGACTTCACTCAAAATGAGGGACTCCGCAAAGAACGCGCCCATAAAGAGATTCGCTGCTGGTTTTTCCCGCAACATGATGCCGCTGCAACCCGCTGTGTAGGCGAATTGTTCTTCAGAAAGGAACCGGATATTGTCGGGGACGTACGCTTCCGGTCGACCGGCATTGGTCGCACCGGATTTAACCGCTTCTTCGGCAACGGGGACAACAAAACTTGACATTAGGGGAACGATAATGGGGACATCATAGTCCGCGGTGCGGCGCGCTACCTCAGTGAGAATAATCATTGCCGCAATCGTCTGAATGTTGTCGACGCCTTGCGAACCGGGCGCGAACAACACCGGTTTACCCATTTCCGTAGCTCTGCCGATCGCTTCATCAATGGCGTCCAAACCCGCGATCCGGCGGACGAAAAATTTCTTACCGGTTTTCGCTTGATTCGTTAGGTAAAGGATCGAACCAAAGAACAACGCAATCAGTAAAATTACCACGATATGCTTAACGTTTATCCAAGACGGTATCGCCCGTACCGGCCCCACAACATTGGATGTAATCGCAACACGATTTAACGTGTCGACGAAGAGACTATCGTTTATCAGTTTCGACAAAGCATAATCGACTCGTAGGCGATACCAATAGTCCTTATTGGGTTGTAATGCATTGGTTCCATTCGCCGAACCGTCATCGACAAAATTCTTTGTTGTGATTTCCAAGGGGGCGATGTTTTGCCACTTACCGTCGGCAGATTCTGACCGCTGCAACAGAAAAGCATAGATTTGGGTATCAGGCGGTCGCGGGACGGTGTCCCATTGGATCGCAATCGCCTTTCCGGCATCATTCGGAACATCTTGGGCTTTGAGACCCAGATCAAGAGCAGATGTTGTTGTAGGAATAGACCAACACGTGAAAAGGATGAGCAGCCAGACTGCTTTTCCCGGACGAAGATACTTCACAATCGCTCCAACACTGAATCGGACGAAAACTCTGGAATTTAACAAGATGCGGAGAGAATTTGTCTTTTCCAACGTTAACTATGCCGAACGATGATTTCTTGCTTTGTTTGTATAATACCAACCCCCTAAGAAGCTAACAACTGGAACGGAAACGGAGAGCGATCACTTTTCTTAGCAAAACACAAGCGGAGACCCATACAAGTCGTCTAACATTTACATATATTGCATATCTATTATTTTATTGGTTATTACTGAGTTATATTATCGTTAACAGCCATTGTTCATGTATGTTTCATCAAGGGGGGAGAAGTGAAAAACACAGGAATCATTTTGCTGACGGTGTTCTCAATAGCAATATGTGCTCATGCACAGCTTACC
>JAOTSC010000156.1 GCA_030247525.1 bacterium
GTACATAATATCGCTGTGGATCGAGCTCCCCCGCCATCATTTGCAGGGTATTCTCAACTTTTTCCTTCAATCTGGCGAAAACATACTTCGGTGATGCCGGCTTTGTCATCTCAAGGGTTTCGCGGATATACCGCTCCAGTCGGTCAACTTCGCTGATAATTGTCTCAATCATCCCTGAGCTGAGTGGATTCAGATCGATGTCCTCGCGGAGTACCCGAGCTAATCCGCCAATCGCCGCCAATGGATTTCTGATTTCATGTACCACGGTCGCAGTGATTTCACCAATCGCGCTCAATCGTTCGCTTCGTATCATCCGGTCGCGGTTGTCGCGAAGTTCGCGATAGGCGCTCCGTAAGGCTTGCAATCGAAACTCCAGCGTTTCGTACCATCGTGCATGAAGAATTGCGATTGCCGCCATCCCGGCAAATCGTTCTAATTGTACCAATTGCTCTGGTTGTAACGGTAAGCGATTGATCGCATTATCGACCAGCAACGCCCCTTCGATTCGCTCCTTCGAGATAAGTGGTACGACTGCGCATTCATCGCATTGCAATTGCTGCCAGATCGATTCGTTACTATGTTCCCACCGCCGCAAAATGGAAGCATGTTCCGACGTAACCGATTGAATAATCGCCGAATCATTGTCATGCATCGACAAGGTAATCTGGCGCGCGATCTCATTCACCCGCTGATCTTGTCCAACGTGCTCTTGCCAATGTGCGGCATAGTCTTGTAACGTTGGGCGTTGGCCTTCCAGTTCGTGCCAGATCCGACCCGCTTCGCTGCTGTCAGCAGGACCGATTGCTAATCGACCGGAAAGTTCGTTGGTTGTTTGATCCAATAACAGCAGAAACGCGCGGTTAAAACCCAGTCCTCGGTCACTGGTTACTGCAACAAGGATTAGGTATAGCACTTCATTGATTTCACGTGCCTGATGCAAAGACCGATTAATCTCCCCTAATAGTTGTAATTCGGTGATTTGCATCGCCTGCTTTTCTCGAATCGCAGCCAGTTCCGTTGTCAGTTTTCGCCACTCGGTAACGTCCTCAGCCATGATGACCAAACCGTTGACATCGCCCTGTTCATCCCGTATTGGACCGGCGTTGATGGCTAAGTGAACCGGTTCTACTGTTCCCGGCAACTTGGTATGTACTGGTGGTAACGGACTTTCGGCTTTCATTGCTTGCAAAAAATAGTCCCGCACGGCAGGATCGGGAGTGATCGCCGGATCGAGTAAACTTTTACCTGGCAACTCAGCTGATTCAGGAGCAACCCGGTCGCGGAACCGTTCGTTAGTTCGACGAATGATAAAATCACGATCGCTGGCAATGATCGCAAGTGGTGCTTGATGGAGCAGTCGTTCCAATAAATCATTCTGCTGCCGGAGTTGCTGCTCTAATGCGGCTTGGTGACTTACATCGCGAACTTCTAATATCACGTAGTGACTTTTGTCAAACGGTTTTACAAAATCGGCAATCAACTCGATTGCGAACTCCTCTCCAATCTCGTTCTTTCGCGTCAAATGCAACCGGTGCGAATGTTGGTGCGAGAAAGTCTTTTCAATGATGCATTCTTGACTGCCACCTGCGATCCGTTCACATAGCTCTTGACAAGTGGAGTTTAACAAGCTTGCAGACGGAAGTCCGAATATCTTGCTTAATGCAGGATTCGCAAATACCAACCGGCAATTTGCGTTGAAGATGCCAATACCGGTTTGAACACCTTTCAGTAAGGTCTGATAGAACTCGCTTAGGTGTATCACCTCTTGTTCGTCGCAATGAGTTTGTGATGCTTCTTGCCAAACTCCGATCGTATTCTCAAATGCCAGATGCAGCCGTTCAAAGTCGTGTCGTGGTATAAACTCCCAATGATTGTTTTCAGGGAGCGAATGGGTTTGGTATAGGAGATCGCTGGGTAAGATGGCGATTATTTTTGTTGTGTTAGAAATGGTGAGAATCTGATTCGCGACAATTTGCATCTCTTCCAAACTGCTAAAATCGATGATGGCTATTGGATAATGCCGTAATGCAAGTTGTTCAATAACTATTTCCGGAATCGGGGGTATGATTTCCAACTGAATCGAACGAGCGGCATATTCCGGTAGCCGGCTCACCCAAGGATATGGGTCGTGTACTGCAACTAAGATTGGTAGAATTTCATGAGACACCGCTATGTTCCCGCAATCTCCCGACGTTCGGGATCCGTTGCCGTTACAACCACGATACCTTCGTCGGTTATTGTAAACCGTTGACGGTCGCTGGCTGGATCGTAACCAATCGTATCGTTGGGAAGGATGTGAACCCCTTCCTCGACAATCGCTCGGCGTATTTTCGCATGACGACCAACATCGACATTGGCAAGTAATACACTCTCTTCAACCGTTGCCCAAGAATGGATATGGCAACCAGTAAACAAAACACTCTTCCGAACGGTAGCTCCGCTGATAATAACTCCCGGCGATTGTAAGGAGTCGACGGAAAAACCCCGCCGCTGGTCGTCGTCGAAAACAGTTTTTGCCGGTGGCAGATCGAATCTCGGATTGGTACGAATCGGCCACTCTTTGTCGTAGAGATTAAACAGGGGATCGACTGCCACCAAATCCATATTTGAGGAATAGAACTGATCCAATGAACCGATGTCTCGCCAATACAACTCAGCTTTTTTATTCTCGTCGCGGAAAGGATAAGCATAAACCCGATTTCCCTGTTTAATCAATGCCGGTAAAATATCATGTCCAAAATCTCGGGTGGAAGATGGATTTTTGCTATCTGCAATTAAAGCCTTTACCAATTCGGAAGTGCGGAAACAGTAGATTCCCATCGATACCCAAGCCCTACTTGAGTCTTCGGGCATTGACCGGGGCACGGCAGGTTTTTCGGCGAAAGAGACAATGCGATGACTTGAGTCAAGTGTGAGGACGCCGAACCGCGATGCTTGTTCAATCGGAACCGGTAACACACCCACTGTAACGTCGGCGCCGTTCCGTTCATGGGCATCCAGAAACAGCCGATAATCCATTTTATAGATGTGGTCACCCGACAAGATCAATACACGTTCCGGGCGCTCTTCCTGCAGTAAGAATAAATTTTGAAAAATCGCATCGGCTGTACCGGCGTACCAGCGATCCACCAACTGGGCTTGTGGCGGTACTAACTCGATGTAAAGACTTCCCGCTAAACCCGAGGTGCTCCATGCTTGCCGAATATGGCGGTCTAATGTCAATGAAGCATATTGGGTCAAGAGGTGTACTTTCTGTAAACCGCTGTTTAGGCAATTGGAAAGCGTAAAATCGATGACACGGTATATCCCGCCAAATGGCACTGCCGGTTTTGCCCGATGCTTCGTCAAGGGGTAGAGTCGTTCGCCTCTTCCTCCAGCAAGAATGAGTGTGGATGTCTGTTCCAAAACAACTCCTTTGGCGGGTCGAATCGCCACGATTTGTCGAAAAATTGTAGGAGACTGATAAGCGGTTTTAACGCAAAATAGCTGTTAGTTTGATACCATCCAACCCTTTTGTATGGTCACCAGCATTTTTGAAGCAATGATGTAGCTCATCGAAATCACGAAACACCTGTTGATACAGAAAACCGGGCGATTAACACCCGGTTATCATACGAAAAGCTTTCGCTTTTATTAGCGGAGAGTAATCTGTTGCGAGAGGGAAAAGCCATATCCTTTGGCCCCATAAAATAATCCGCGTTCGTAATTCATCGAGACGTCCAGCCGGTAATTCGATAAACGTAATCCTCCGCCGATAGCGAGTTCAAATCCTGACATCCCGCCAACCGCGAAACCGGCCCGTAACGGGTACTTATCGAATTTCGTGTACTCGCTTCCCAAGGCAAGTCGAGTTTTTGTAGTGCTGCCGATACTGGTTGCACTCTCATTCAAACCTTGTTCAAAACTTCCGTATGTAAGCCAGTAGTCGTTAACTTTATAATCCAAACCAATCAACATCGTTTGCGGTAAAGCAACATCGACGGAACCGCTCTCTGTGAGTGTAGTGCTGCTATAATTCGCCCACCGCTCTAAAAAACCTTCCTGGGTTAAACTGTCGATGGGAATTCCGCTATCCTCGATATCGAATTTATTCGCCCGAACTTTCACTTTGTCCCAACTTACCCTGCCGGAAATGTTCATTAGCGAAAACGACCACCCCCAGCGGTCGTTCATCCGTGCTGCCGCGCCGATATCAATGCCAATACCATCGCCGTTATTGGTGGTAGCAGTTGTGATATATCCGTGAGCAGAGACTGTATCTGGGTCGACCGAGGTGAGGATGCTGCCATCGGTGTCGCGTAATCCTGAGTAAGCCATCCCAACGATGTATTTCGCTGTCATACCAATTGCAAACTCCTTTGCCCAATCGATGCGATGGAGCTGTTTCGCGAACGATACCCCAAATGAGGTACCAACCCACGATCCACCTTTTAGTTTTGACAATGAATAGTTTTTACCGGATTCGTTTCCCAGTACCGCCAACCGGATGACATCACCCGGAATTGAACCATCCAGTACTCCAATTACGTCGATAGCTGCTGACATTGCATTGACTTGATAGCCAATCCCACCTTGAAAAGCGCCATTCAAGGTGAAATCGTTTTTAACTGAGCTTGAAAAGGATTTTCGTTCGTCTTCTGTCCAATATCGATCCTCTCGAAACCACTTGCTCATTTCACTTGATTTCATCGCCGAATTTCCCAACCGGTAACCAAAGCTTGGCAACAGGATGGATTGTTTTGGACCGCCGGAGATTCCGAGTAAGGCAGGATTGACCCAGCGCGCATCACCACCGCGAACCGTAGAAATCCCCGCATTTGCCGTTCCCGCCGTTACTGCGGTTGGAGTTATCTCCGCATGTACTTGAAATGTTAGAGTCACTAATAACAAAACTGACCGGAGAAACTGAATTGATAATCGCATTAGTTTACCTCTCCGGTGTTAATCGTCAATCTTGCGGATGCACGAATTTTAATGAAATCGTTGATGTTACAAAGCACAGTATCGGGTGAACCGGACATATACAGCGTTTGTCTAACATAGAATGTCGGTTTTTCAAAGATTCGTATTACAGAATCGCGTAAAACAAACGTTGTATCAAATGTTGTGAAACTGATAACTCTTCTTGTTGAGTCGTCGATTATAGGTCGCCGAACGGAAGTGCGTCCAATTATGTGCCACTGGGCACGAGATACTGCAGTATCCTGTGAGATCTCAATCAAAACTGTATCGGCTCCAACCGGCAAACGGTTCTCACCCATAATCCGCAGATCGACTTGGGTAATGGGGCGGTCGTCACCGGACGATTGTTCAGGATCAGGCTGCATTTTCTGTGGTGCCAACCGGAACATCATCGGACCTTCGATCGACGCACTACCATAGAGAGAATCGGCTTCAGATAGCTCAATCGTTGGCATATTTGAAATAAACCGTTTACCAGTTCGAGCTTTTCCAGTCGATATAATGCGATCGGGTACAATATTCAATATTTGCTCAGCGCCGGGAAATCGGCGTTCAGCATTAATGTCAGGAAAACTCTGATTTGTGATAGAATAGGTGCGATGGATGCCGCGCGGGGAGTAAGCATCTAACTGCAAATCCATGATGATGGGAATTCCCTGGACCGACGATTTCGGCGCAACTACAAAATCTGCATTACGCAAACCCAAACTATCAACGCCGTCCGGGCGATTTTCGACATCGGTTCGGACAGTGTCGAACTCAAACTCAACTGAATCCGGTTTCCCCTTGAATCGACTAAAAGTCAAATCACTCAAGTTATAATCGAAATTTACAGCATCAGTAAGTGACATTGTGACCATTTGCGTTCCAGTGGTCGCACGGGTCCAGGATTTTCCAATGGCATGTATTCTCTGTTCCGGGTTGCTCGCTGAGATGGAATCTAATCGTATTGTATAGCCGACCAGACTTACGCGGCGGACACGGGTTTGATTTGCCGGTATGTTCGTTTCAACGAATCCCAGTTCGGTTCCACTGAATGTAGCGAAATCTGGGAATCGTACTCGTAACGAATCCAAGGCGACCGGCAATTGATTCTCGATCGAGATGTTCAAAGTACCGATGCGAATATCAGCATACTGGATTTCATCGTTCATATCCGTCGCAATTAGCGTATCGGCAGTGGCAACTTGCCGTTGCATTTGTGCCTGCGCAGCCGTCGCTTTTACGATTCCAGTAAAGAGATGAAGGGCTGCCCGGCTTTCCTCGGCAAAAACAACATTGGTGCCGGAGTGAAGTCGCCCCAGAATGCGAACTTTCATGTCGGCATTTACCCGTCGTGAAGTCGAAGTGATTTTTATCGTTAACGAATCGACATGCATCGAAGGGATCGCTGTTAATGTATCGGAAAGACCGACGATTTCGTCTTGCAGATTGAGCAATTGGACATGAACGTTATCTAATGCGACTGGCATCTCATTGGTGACTTCTACATACATATCACCGGAAGCATAATCGTAATACTCGAAATACACGAACCCCTGTCCATTGCTGTCGTATTCACGAGTTACATCGATAGCGGCACCCGGAAAATTCGGAATTGTATCGGGCGGGAAACCAAACTGTTGTGACGAGAACGCGACGTTTCCACAATCGAACGGACCAAGAATTAACGTGTCGATGTTGTAGGAAAAGTTCCGAACGGCTTGCGAATCGGATTCCAGTTTATCAAGAAAAGTCTCATTGTCAATCTCACCGGTAACAAAGAAGACTAAAGTGTCATTAAGACCATAAAACCCCTGATCTCGATTTCGCACAGAGTCTCGTAGGGCAGGATCGGTAACCGAATCGGCGTTCATCCGGATTAAATCACGGAGGTAATATACCCTTTCGGCAAACGGTAAGGTCATCCCGAAATCCCACTGTGGTTTTTGCGGGATTTTAAAGCATCCAATCTGAAGAAACAAAGCTCCGCCGATGATTCCGAAGAGGATCGCTGGTCGTATCCAAATTTTCATGTAGCTCCCTAAGCTCACCTTAAAACCTATAGTACAACAATCCAATCGGGAATGCTGTACAAAAATTTCAAATCAGAAATTAACCCCTAATTTGAATACTAACATTGAATTTGAAAGAGTTAATTTTTGACGAACCGGACTTTGAGTTTGTCGCACCATACTCATATTGGACGTATCCAGTTACCGTTCTGCTAAACGTCATGGTAACTTTCGGAGACAACGTATAGGTTGTCGTAAAGGCCTGTTCAACAAATGGACCCCATTCCACACCCGGCTTGACCGCATTTTCAGTTCGAGTGGTGGATTGATTGTAACTGAGTGAAAAGTCGGTTTGGTTCTTGAATCGTTTATTCTTGAACGGCCACATTTTGATTGGAATCCGGAATCCTTGTTGCATTGTGTAACCAGCAGTGACTTGAATACCTGTTTGGGTGGACCGGGCACGTTGAGCTTGTCCTTTCCTTGCGTCGTTAAAGGATTCAGTCTGGGTGTAGCGTGCCGATGTATTGATTTTATTCTTCCATTGGATATTGATACCGATTAATGGATTCCAGTTCTTCGTATAATCGATCTGTTCAATGATTCGGTTTGTAATGGTGTCGTTTTCGGTTCGAGTGGTTGTTATCCCGTATTTCGTGGTCGATGACGCTTGATAGCCATTTTCCAAGGATACCGTTGAAGTTAAAACCGACCATGGACCCGCTGATTCCAATCCCGACCAACGGATTGAGAAATTTGGTAAGTCCAACTGCTTCGGTGAACCGTCGCTATTTTTCAAGAGAAAAACTGACTTCTGGAT
>JAOTSC010000157.1 GCA_030247525.1 bacterium
AACTGGTGCCAAAGGCGGCGGCGCGGAATTGGGACACTATTGTATCGATCCCAACGGACCGCCCTGCAATTGCGGTTCCAATGGCTGTTTGGAAGTTTATACCGGGCGCGATGGGATTATTCGCCGTGGGGCTGAGAAACATCCCGGTCGAGCAAACTGGACACCCCTCGACTGGTCGAATGCTGCCGACAAAGGCGATTTCGATGCATTACAACTTTGGCACGAAACCGGGGTATATTTAGGTCTTGCATTGACCGCGTATGTGAATATCTTTCATCCGGAAAGAATAATCTTAGCGGGTGGAATCGCCCAAGCTGGTGAGAAGTTGTTCCAACCGATCCGGGAAACGGTCTTCCACCGGGCATTCCGCGGATTAGCTGACGGTTTGACAATCGTTCCCGCGGCAATTGGCGAATGGGCTGGTGCGGTCGGTGCGGCAATCCTCGCCGAGCGGGAACATAAAACAGTAGTTACGCGTAATTAAGTATTCATCGAACAAACGGAATCGCAATTCAATGTCGTCGAAAGGAAAGTAGCAATGAAGAACCTGCGTTCTATCTGGATGTTTGCAGCGATTGTTATGCTGATTGGTTGTGGTGGTGTGAAAGCGAATGAAGATGAGTTATTCAATACAGCTAAGCAGTTTCAGGAACAGGGAAAACAAACGGATGCCGTAGCGAAGTACGAAGAGTTGGTGAAAATTCATCCTTCCGGAAAGCGCGCTCCTAACGCCCAGTTTATGATTGGATTCCTCTATGCCAACGAGTTAAAACAACTCGATAAAGCGAAAACTGCTTATGAGAAATTCTTGAAAGACTACTCCGCGGTGAGTGACTCCGGGATTATCAAGTCGGCACAATGGGAACTGGAACACCTGGGCAAGGATATCAACGATATCGAGGAACTCAAGAAACTCGCGCCCACCGACACCACAAGTTCTGCCCCTGCCGGTAAGTAATCGATCAAATCGAATCGGTTAACGCTAGTATTCTTCACTGTTTGTTCGGGGCGTACCGGAAACGCCCCGATTCGTTATCCCGGTCGGGAACTTTTTCGTAGGTGATTCGTAGAATATTTCCGGAAACTGTTTTGCGTGACAGTAAAATGGCATTAGAAATCAAGTACACGAACAAAACCGTAAGGTAAACTGACGCTATGCACACTGATATTCGAGCAATCAACGAATTGATTCAACGGGAATCCGGCGGATTGGAGCGTATTCGCCGGGCGTTAGGTGAAGTAATAGTCGGGCAATCGACTTTGGTCGATCGAATGCTTATTGCTTTGTTATGCGATGGGCATTTGTTATTGGAAGGTGTCCCCGGATTGGCGAAAACGTTGGCGGCAAAAACCCTTGCCGCGGCAGTAAAAGCTCGTTTCCAACGGATTCAATTCACTCCCGACCTGTTGCCGGCAGACGTAACCGGTACTTTAATCTTTGACAGCAAAGATCAACGGTTCGTAACCCGTAAAGGTCCGATTTTTACAAACTTTATGCTGGCAGACGAAATCAATCGCGCTCCGGCAAAAGTTCAATCGGCGTTGCTGGAAGCGATGCAGGAACGTCAAGTCACCATTGGGGATGAGACCTATCCCTTACCTCAACCATTCTTAGTGATAGCGACGCAGAACCCCTTGGAGCAGGAAGGAACGTACCCCTTACCTGAAGCGCAGCTCGACCGGTTCTTGATGAAAGTTGTCCTCACCTATCCGACCCGGGAAGAGGAAAAGATAATTCTGCGCGACCAAATGCGTATCCTTTCTACCCACATCGAACCGGTTATTACCACCGATGAATTGATAAAGGTTCGAGATGCTTGTAATCACATCTACACGGACGAAAAAATAGAGAATTACGTCCTCGATATCGTGATTGCAACCCGCGATCCCATGGCTGCCGGCATCAAAGAATTGGAAGGAATGATTCGCTACGGGGCGTCCCCGCGTGCATCGATCTATTTGGTGGCTTGCGCACGTGCCCATGCCTTCCTGCAAAAGCGCGGTTATGTGTTACCGGAAGATGTCCGTGCCATTGGTGTGGACGTCTTGCGCCACCGTATCGGTCTGAGCTACGAAGCCGAGGCACAGGAATGGACACCGGATAAAGTGGTTAGAACCTTGTTTGACCGGATTATCGTACCGTGATTAACGCGAAAGAGTTATTGAAACGCGTACGGGAAGTCGAAATCCGGACGCGTGGCATTGTGCGGAATTCTTTTACCGGACAATACCATTCGGTATTCCGGGGACGTGGCGTTACGTTCCGAGAAGTCCGCGACTACGTACCCGGGGATGATATCCGTGATGTCGACTGGAATGTATCCGCGCGGATGAACCACCCTTATGTGAAAACCTTTGAAGAGGATCGTGAGCTAACGGTTCTTTTGTTAGTCGACGTATCGTCTTCCTTACAGTTTGGTACATCGAAGCAATGGAAATCCGAGATTGCTGCTGAAATTGCTGCGATACTTGCATTTTCCGCCATTCGTAATAACGATAAAGTTGGACTTCTCCTCTTTTCCGATCAAGTTGAACGGTATTTACCACCGAAGAAAGGCAGAAGCCACGCCTTTCGAGTTCTAACGGAATTAGTGGAGTTTGAACCGAAGCATGCTCGCACCGAATTGACATCTACTTTATTGTATGTCGACCGCATCCTTCGGCAACGTTCAATTCTCTTCCTGCTCTCCGATTTTCAGTCCGAAGGGTATTCCGATGCGTTGCGGAAAGTCGCTTCGCGCCACGATCTGGTCGCCGTCCATTTGTTAGATCAATGGGAAGAAAAACTTCCGAAACTCGGGTGGTTAAAGGTTTTTGATGCTGAAACCAAACAGGAGACATGGCTTAACACAAATAGTATTGATGTTCGTAATAAATGGAAGTCCGGCTTCCTAAAACAACGTGAATCAGTAGTAGAAACCCTCAAGAAAGCCAGGGTAGACCGTATCGAAGTGACGACCGATCAAGATGTAGTTCCGGTATTGACAAATTTCTTCCACCGCAGAGGACATCACCGATGATTCCTCGCAAAATAGTTCACAGTCGATTGTTGCTCGGTATCCTGTTATACTTGGGTATGCTGTTGCAGGCATCGTCGGCTTATGCACTCTCGGCAATGGCACGGGTATCCCGAACCTCGGCAACCGTCGCTGAAAGTTTGTCGATTTCCATTGAAGTACAAAATACTCCAGTCGGTATAACCCTTGAAGGTCCGTGGAATGGTACTGGGTGGGTAGCCCCCTTTGTATTGCTCCAAAGCTTGCCCCCTGTTCAAGAGGGAGGACTCTTCAAGTGGCAAGGAGTATTTGCCATTATCGACACCGGTGATCGGGTATTACCTGCGTTCGATATAATTTCGGTGAGTGGAAACGATACCCTTCACGCGAAAACCAATCCGATACCTATCTCAATTCGTTCAACCATCAAAGCCACTCCTGGGGATAACCTCGATACATTGCTGCAACCAGATCGGGCTCAAAAGTCAATTCCTCCATCTCTACTTGAATGGTTCCTTTGGGTAGGTTTACCAATTCTTATTGTAGGACTTTCTTATTTGTTATATCGATACATGAAGTATCGACAATCATTATTGCCACCACCACCGCCACCACCACCGCCATCTCCTGAGAAAGTAGCCTTTGAAAAGCTTTCAGTTATACGGACGGAAGCGAAATGGCAGCTTGGAGACATCAAGGGTTTCTCGACCGACTTGATTGAGACACTTAAAGAATATATCGAGCATCGCTTTAAGTATAACGCACTTGAAAAAACAACTTCTGAGTTGAGTGATCCGTCGGTCGGATCCACCTTAGGTGGCAATGAGCATCGGACATTTGTTTCACTGTTGAGCATCGCAGATGAGGTAAAATTTGCCCGTGGCGACTTAGCCGGAAATCGTTGTTTGGAAGGGATCAAACAGGCTGAGGATTTAGTAGGGATTTGGAGTATCCGTTGGCAGCAGGAGCAGGATCGTCTCCGACTGGAAGCCGAACGTAACCAACCGAAACAGACTGAGCATGTCGTTGTCGATGCAACACCACAATCAAACACGCTCAAACCGTTGGAGCCTTTGAAGCCACTTGATAAAACGAATACCAACACAAGTGTATTCAATGAGATAATGAAGGATGATTCCAATAGTAAGGAGCAAAAGCCATGATCCACTGGGATCAACCGGAAGCATTTCTGCTCTTTGTGCTGGTTGCGGCTTGGCTCTGGTTTGAGTGGCGGGTCGGAAGGTTTCGCGAACCTTCCCTCCGGGTACCGGCATTTCAGCCAATTCGTTCGATAGTGAATGGGAATAGTGATGCCGGTCGAAAGCTCATTTTATTTCTGCGAACCTTAGCGGTAATCGCCCTTGTACTTGCAATAGCACGACCACAAACAGTTTCGGGAGGCGAACGCTCCGAAACCGAAGGGGTCGATATTATTTTGGCAATCGATGTATCGGGATCGATGTTGTCGTTGGACTTCAAACCCCAAAATCGGTTGGAGGCGGCGAAAGAAGCGGCGAAGCAGTTTGTCGCCGGTCGACCGAACGACCGGGTCGGGTTGGTAGTCTTTTCCAAGGAAGCATATACCCAGTGCCCATTGACGACCGATCATGTTGTACTTAACAAAATGATCGATTTTACCAAAGTCCGTGAATTAGAAGAGGATGGAACCGCCATTGGTGCAGGTCTAACCGTGGCATTGGCGCGGTTGGAGACAAGTAAAGCCCCTTCCAAAATCATCATTTTGCTGACCGATGGTGTGAACAACCAAATGGTATTCCCTCCGATAGATGCCGCTGAGAAGGCAAAGCAGATGAATGTCAAAGTTTATACCGTTGGTGTCGGGAAAATGGGGGAAGCGCCATATCCCGTACCCACACCGATGGGAATTCAGATGATGATGGTCCCCGTTGAGATCGATGAAGTTTTGTTAAATCAAATAGCGGATCAAACCGGTGGTACCTATAATCGTGCTACCGATCCGAAGACCTTAAAAACGATTTATACGAAAATTGACCAGATGGAACGCTATAAAATTGAAGGTGTTAAGTGGCGTAGAGTCGAAGACCGCTTTCACTGGTTTGTTCTTATTGCTTTATTATTCTTGAGTATTGAATTGGCTCTCCGCTCCTCAATTTACCGGACAGCTCAGTAGAAGTATTGAAATATGTTACAGTTTGGTCACGAAATCCTTCTATATTTTCTTTGGCTACCGATTCTGGTTGGAATCGCCGGGTATTGGTGGCAGCTTCGTCAAAATAAGTATTTACAAGCGAATGTACCGTTAGCTGTTCGGTTGATCCCCGGTTGGCAGAGTAGAAAGTTCGGGTGGGAGTGGTTCTTACTTAGTGCGGGAATTGTATTTGTAATGATAGGTTGGTCTGACCCCAGGATGGGAACGAAAGTAGAGACCGTCGAACGGAAAGGGGCGGATGTTGTTGTCATCTTAGACCTTTCCAAATCCATGAATTGTGTCGATGTGTCTCCTAGCCGACTTGATCTCGCTAAGTATAAGTTAAATCGTTTACTGGACAAACTAACCAATGATCGTATCTCATTGGTGTTTGTCTCCAGTCGGCCATTCTTACAAATTCCTTTTACGATTGATGCAAGTATTGTTAGAACATGGCTCCAAGCTGCCGATACGGATGTTCTTCCGGGCGGTGGAACCGATATTGGCGGATCGTTGCTAATGGCTGCACAGCAATTTGAAGGCGATCCTGCTCGTGACCGGGGAGTTGTTCTGATAACCGATGGTGAAGACCATGAAGGATTGGTGGAAGAAGGTGTAAAGGAACTTAAGAAGGCTGGCGCTCGTCTTTATATCATCGGTGTTGGTACCCAACAAGGCGGTCCGATTCCCTTGAAAAATCGCCCCGGCCAATATAAAACCGACAACTCCGGTCAAATGGTCATTACGAAACTTACGGAAGGAAACCTCAAGCGAATCGCAGAGCAAACTAATGGGCAGTATTTGCGATGGAGGGGTGACGATGGCGATATCAATACCGTGTTTAATGGAATCACACAGTTAGACCGCCGGAAAGTTGGTGAAAAAGTCGTAACTGAGTATGTAAGCCGTGGGCTTTGGTTTGTTGCTATCGGTCTGCTTTTGCTATTGTTGGAACGCGTGTTACCCTTAGGAAGGAAGTATTCCTTGGAGCAATGGAGACAATTGTTAACGGGTAAAACCAAAGCGGGTTGGTGGAGTGAATCGCAACCATGAAGCGTAACATTCAAAGAATCTTCATCTTGAGTTTATTGTGTCTCCCACTAACTGGGGCATTTGCCGCGAGTGGTCGAAAATTAGTGAAAGATGCGAATAAACTTTATCAGAGCGATGATAGTGCAAAAGTTGCCGAAGCACTTGAAAAATACATGCAAGCAAGGGAATCCCGCAAGGATCGGTTTGAGATCCCCTTTAATATCGGCAAAACCTACTCCAAGTTAGGTCATGAGACGGAAGCTCAAACTTGGCTCGAAGAAGCAGCTCGGAGCACGGACAAAAAAGTGAAAGCCGACGCTAACTACCAGCTTGGTAACAACCAGTTTCGAAAGAAGAAATGGGATGAGGCAATCCGGTATTACACCGATGCATTGCGAAGCAATCCATCCGATTAAGCTGCCCGGAAAAATCTTGAGTTAGAGCTTTGGCAAAAAAGAGTACAGCCGCCGGATTCCTCGAAGAACGACCAAAATGAAGATGATAAGAAGCAAGAGGAAAAGCAGGATTCGACGCAACAACAGCAGCAACAGCCGCAACGCGATAAAATGTTAGAACAAGCACGGGAGCGGGAAGCCGAGACTCAACGGAAGTTGATGGAACGTCGTAACCAAGGTGAGCCAGGCGAACCACCTTCAGGAAAAGACTGGTGATGAAACGTTTGATACTACTCAAACTCCTATTTGCTACTCTTTTACTGACCGCTTCCAGCGGTTTTGCCGCTATAACTTTGCAATCGGAAGCATCAGTCGCGCAGATCGAACCGAATGGTGTTTTTGAGTGGCGGGTAACAGTATCAGGAGGTACGAAAACACCAAAAGTTAGTTTCGGTGTCTTTCAACTGGTGGGTGGTCCATCGACTTCGCAACAGATATCGTTTATCAATGGCTCGATGTCACAGTCGTTAGAGTTGGTCTACATCCTACGTGCTCCAAGTAATCCCGGCACATATGACCTTCCAGTCGCTACGCTCGAATCGGCTTCGACATCTAAACATACAATAACCGTGACTTCCCAAGGTGACAATTCCGTCCCTCCATCAAAAGCTCAACCGGGAAGGCAATCACCCCAAAATCAATCAACGGGAAATCGCGGTAACAATAACAATAACTTAGCTTGGATAGAAGTGTCTTCTTCCCCAAAAGAAGTATTTGTTGGCGACCGGGTACGTGTGACGTACCGAATATTCTTTTACCAAGCGCAAAACCTGCAAATCACCGATCTACCGCAAGGTGCCGGTTTTAGTCTAGATAATGCTAAGGAAATCAAACAATATAAAGTTGAACGGATGGAGCGTAACGGAAAACCGGTAAACTCCGCTGTTGTTTATGATGTTTGGATTACTCCGACCCGATCGGGAACCATCGAAGTCGAGCCACTGGAAGCGCAAATCGAAGTGCTACAGCAAGTACAACGAAGAAATAATCCAAATTCAATATTTAATGACCCCTTTTCGATGTTTAACGACCCGATGTTTAATTCGACAGTAGTACCGATAAAGGTTACTTCCTCAAAAGTGACAATTCAGGCAAAGCCATTGCCTGGTGGTAAGT
>JAOTSC010000158.1 GCA_030247525.1 bacterium
GAGTGTGCCGTTGGCGGAAAGGGAACCATCGACAATGATTTCAAATACACCGGGGAACTTAACGACAACACCCGGTTGAATGGTTAGCGACCGTCCCGATGGTATTGTGATCGAGCCGAGGAGAACATAGGTGACATTGGGAATTGAAGTTAAGTTTCGCTGAACAAGATTCGCATTGCCGGTTAAGGTACCGGGTAGAATTCCTATCGCATCGAAACCGTTATCGGACGCGGAGAATGCATTATTTTGAGAGCTGGGAAACGATTCCATTGATAATGCAACCGGTGTGGATGTCGCAATACCGAATGTATTGGAGTCAATTTCAGCCGAGGTTACACCTTCAACGCGAATCGAGAAGTAACTGGTCGATAAATCGCAGCGTTTAATCTTGGGGCTTGCAGCAAAGATGTTGATACAGCCGCCTAACTGACCTGCCGACAATCCGGCGTACAGTCCGGTGTAGCGGATCATGCAGTTGTCAACCCTTGAGCTGCTGCTTGAGCCAGTGTAAAAAGTAACACCTTCCCACGATCCATTCTCGGGAGCGGTCAGCACGCCGTCGCCGTTGGTGTCACCACCCCAGACATCGTCACGGATGTCAGTCATTTGAATTTTTTGGGTACCGCCATTACCGCCAACCGCTGACAATGTGCCACTCACATGGATGTAGCCACCATACTGGAATTTCAATACACAGCTTTGTGCTATAGTCAACGTTAGTCCAAGTGGGATGTCGATGCTGTTAACAACGTAGTATGGGCAACCAGGATTGGCGATGGCTTCGCTCGCAGAAATAGTCGTCGGTGCTGTGAGATAGACACCATTGTTGGCATTCAATGCGATTGTGTTAGGTCCGGGATAGGTTACATTTCCACTCCAGGTATCCTGATGAATCGCCCACGTACAATATGAAATCGAACTGCTGGAAAAGGCGCAATTGCCACCACTGAGCTTAAGCCCATAACCACTGCCGTAGCGTAGATTGGATGCGGTTACAGTTGTAGTACCACCATTTGCGTTAAGCAGACTGCTTCCATTTTGTCCGGCATATTCAATGTCGCAATACGAAAAAGTTGCCGAACCGCTGTTAACAGTTACTCCATTCCATTGGCCGGCGGCAGGTGTAGGATCATTGGTGGTGAACCGGATCCGGTTTACCGAATTTCCGGTCGCATTTAAAGTACCGGAAACTTCAACACCGGTGCTGGTTTGCAATCGAAGAACGTTTCCAGCCGAAACAGTCAACGATGCACCGGAGGGAATCGATAATCCCCACATACAAATGTATGGAATCCCGGGATTTTGCAAAGTCATTGCACCAGCGACAGGGCCAGCATTTAACCAGTAATAGGATCCTTCGGTACCGCTGAAACTGTTATTGCTTCCAAAGGTGATCGTGCCACCCCAAGCGGTTTGAATCAGTGGAACGGGAACGCCGGTAATCGTCGTATTGGCAAACGAAGCGGAACCGCCGTTAAGGATTACACCATTATCTTGGGCATTGTTGAGAATCGTATTGCTGAAAGTAGTTGTCCCGGAATAACAAACAACGTTTGCTATGTTACCATAAGAAATTGTTGTGTAAGAGAGAATAAGTGTTCCAAAGTTCGCAATCCCATTCCAATACACGGGTGCAGGGTCAAAGGTATTGGTCGTGAAAACTACCCGCGCGCCGGAAGTCCCGGCTGCAGTAAGCGAGCCATTTACAGTGATATTATAGTTGCCGTCGAAACTGACAGTAACACCGGGATTGACAGTTAGTGTAACACCGGCAGGGATCATTACACTCCCTTGCACGATGTATGGGCTTCCCGCTAAGTTCCAAGTAGAGTCCGAGAAAATAGTACCACCGGGGATAATTGTATAGGCAGCAGAAATACTGACAATGGTTAACAGGATTAGCAATACGAGAGACAACGATCGCATAAGTTCCTCACTGTAAATGATTCGATTCGATGAATTGAACCGGACACAGTGACAGGCAAGAAATCAAGCGGTCCGGATGCTACAAGAGCAGGAAGCTAAAAGGAATTCAGTTTTCCCACAAGAGCGGAGTGTATCAAAAGAAAGAAAAGTGTGCAGACTATCACACAATTCATATTCATGTGTGTTTATTTTGTTGTTAGACAAAACGTCCGAAGTCGCACAAACTGTGTTCAACCAGTCAAATTATTGAGTATGTTAGACGTGAATCAGATAGGAAATTCACAGAGCATGGGGTATATCGTTCCGAGAGTTACTTGTCATTTGATGAGTCTTTTCGTCACATTCGGGTTAGCACTACTAACAGCGAACACTCCTCTCGCCGTTGTACTATCGATGCCGGATACAACGATAATGGCGGGGGATTCGCTTCGTTTACCAGTTCTCGTGGACTCAATCCCGGCATCTCCCGGTGTATTAGCCTATCAAGTGTTTTTTCAATTTGATTCGTTGCAAATTGTAGGCATTGGAGCCGATGCGAATGGTGCAGTCACCGAACGGTTGGGTGAACCTTTCCATAGTGGCGGTGCGATTGCCGGAGAATTACGGATCGCGGCTGCCGGTTTACATCCGGTTTCGGGTGTCGGAGCGCTCTGTTATGTAACACTACGAGCATTGCCCAATAGTGTGGGTAGCGCGTCGATCACAATATCCAGCGCGCTATTGAATGAAGGAACGCCTCCGGTTTCTTGGACAAATCCGATTTCGACGATAACGATACGTTCGACTTCAATCAGACATGAACCGAAAGCAAGTCAACCATCACCAATCATTATCGCACCTCAACCTTCCTCTGGTATAATTCGCATCACACTTCCTGAGAATACAGCGGAACGTGAGGTTCATCTGGTGGATATATTGGGTCGGGAATCCGGACGTTATCGACTAAGTTCCGGTCATTCAGTTACAGTGTCACATCTCTCATCAGGAATTTATTTTCTCGTTACACCGGAAGAACAACAACCAGTGAGGATTGTGATTCATAAGTAGTGTGCAGTTTTCAAGAAGCAGCAAAGCAAACAAGGCAGACCGAACGATCTGCCTTGTTACTTATGCTACCAGTCTGTGGTAGGGTTTCGTTATGCTCGTTTTTTTAAGGAATGACCGGTAATCAATCCTAAAACGAACAGCACCAATGCTATCGCTCCTAACGCAAATATCGTATCGCCAAACACCCGCGACCACTTCACCGCATGGACGAGCGGCGTATTCAGGAATTCAGCGCTGCGGGCGTACCAGTAGCCATACTTCACCGAGGCATAGGTTTGCAGTAGCCCTACTGGGAGCAGGCTGATAACAACCATCGCAAAGAGCCCGATGTTCATCGACCAGAATGAGAATTTTAACAATTTTTCGTGCCACTCTCGCTGTACCCACAATACCCGCAAACAGAAGATCATGAGTCCGATGCCGAGCATGCCGTACACGCCGAACAGTGCTGCGTGACCGTGAACTGGCGTGGTATTGAGTCCCTGCATGTAGTACAACGCAATCGGCGGATTAATCATAAAGCCAAACAAACCAGCGCCGACCATGTTCCAGAAGGCGACTGCGATAAAGTAATAGACCGGCCATTTGTATTTCTGTGCCCATTTTGTCGAGCGGGCAAGCTGAAGATTTTCGAATGCTTCAAAGCCAACCAACACCAATGGTACGACTTCCAATGCGCTGAAGACGGCGCCTAATGCAAGGATCGGAGTGGGTGTTCCCGAGAAATACAAGTGATGCAAGGTGCCGATGATCCCGCCGGCAAGGAATATCGTCGAGGAAAGGACAATCGAACGGTTTGCGGTTTCGAGTCGTATCAATTGTAATTTTGCGAACATGAAGGCAATTACCACAGTCGCAAATACTTCGAAAAATCCTTCGACCCAAAGGTGTACAACCCACCATCGCCAATACTCTGCAATCGCTAAGTTAGTATGTTGTCCCCACATGAGCCCAGCCATGTAGAACAAACCAATCGCTACCGAAGAAATCAGAAATGTCGTCAAGATTGGCTTCTGATCGTCGTTGCGCTTGATCGCAATCATGACATTTCTGCCAATCAAATAGACCCAAAGCACGAGACCGACAGTCAACAAGATTTGCCAGACTCGTCCTAAATCGACGTACTCATACCCCTGATGACCGAAGTAGAACCAAGCGCTGCCAGACAGTTTATTGTGAACGCTGAGCGCTTCACCCACCATCGAACCGATGACCACTACGAGTAGCGCGATGAAGAGAAAATTGACGCCAAACCGCTGCCCTTTCAGTTCACGGCCGCTAACGACCGGCGCGATGTACAACCCGGCGGCAAGCCATGCCGTTGCGATCCAAAAGATGCCTAACTGCACATGGTACGTCCGCGATAACACATAGGGCAGCCATTTCGCCAAGGGGACACCGTAGAAACCGTTCCCTTCCACGCCGTAGTGTGCCGTAACGATGCCGACGAGGATTTGCACGAGGATTAATCCGGAGACCACCCAGAAATACTTGATCGTCGCTTTCTGCGAAGGGGTGGGAGTCGCTAACCGCAAAGGGTCTTCCAACGGCGGCGCTTGTGGCAAATACTCCCGCTTGTTGGCGGCATGGTACCAGACCATTCCACCAATACCGGCAAGTAGTACAATGATGCTGACACCAGTCCACACCACCGAGCCTGGGGTCGGGTGATTGTCGACCAAATCTTCGTGCGGCCAATTACTAGTATAGGTAATTTCATCGTTGGGACGGTTAGTAGAGGCTGCCCACGCCGACCAGAAGTAAAAGGCAGTTAGTTGCTGCAATTTCGCGGGATCGGACAACGCATCCTGCGGGATCGAATACTCATTGCTTCCGTTTGTAAATATTGTTGAGTAGTGCTTCGTCAATTCGCGGAAGGCTTGGGCGCGAATGGTATCGAGAACAATGACATTACGGCTCTCATCATAGGTATTCGTCCGCATCAGTTTGATCAGACGCATTTTGAGAATTGCTTTTCCCTCATCGCCCAATTTGTCGAAGGGAACTTGATACTGCGTATTCGACCATGCGTCAAGGATGTAGACACATTCACGATGCAGCCAGTCGGCAGTCCAATCGGGGGCAATGTAGCTGCCGTGACCCCAAACCGAACCGAGTTCCATGCCGCCCATCGCCTGCCAGACGTTTTGTCCGGCGCCGATTGCACCGGAGGGCATCACGACTTCACCGGTCGATGTGACCACGCGGTCGGGAAGTGGTGGGTGTTCTTGATAGATTTGGAATCCCGCCCAACCCAAGACTGCAAACGAGATCACGATAACTGCGATAAATCCGATCCATAAACGTTTCATTGCTCCCCCCTTTTGTAACAGACGCCGTTGCGCTTAGCCGGCATATCAAACCGGTAACGAACTTTGTGGTGAGATTTCTAAGCGAACTTGATAAATCCAACGCTGTATGATAGGAATATGGGGGTATGAAGGAAAGGAAATCTTTGACGATTGTCAAATAATTTCCGCAGATAGTTGTGCATATTCAAACGATACAAGGGAAGTAAGTACTGTTGAGTAGTTGAATGAACTGAATTGTATATCAATAAACTTTACCCGAATTGAAACGAAGTCATGGCAATCGATCCGTTGACTACTTCATTGTGGAAGACGGTAATCGGTTCCTCTTCTTCGTAACAACCCACGGTATAAAGCAACGGCAGGTAATGTTCGGGGGTTGGAATTGCCCGATGTACGTTAGCTCCGCATTTTTCATAGTTGCACAATTTCCCAAAGTCCCGGTTTACGACACATTCCGTTAAAAAATCGTTGGTATGGATTGCCCACTCAAACCCATCCTTCTGGCGTAGATTTGCCGTACTCAAATAGTGGACGATGTTGCCGCTGGCGATGATGAGAACTTTCTCTTCGCGCAGACAGGCAAGTTGTTTACCAATCCGATAGTGCCATTCGGGCGGCTGGGTGTGATCAAGACTCAATTGCAGTACCGGAATGTCGGCTGTGGGATACATGTTCGACAGGATTGACCACGCGCCGTGATCGAATCCCCAATCCTGATTGTCCAGTTTTACATCGGTGCGGGTAACGATATTGCAGATCTGTTGGGCTAATTCCGGTGAACCGGGCGCGGGATACTCGACATCGAACAACGCGGGGGGAAAACCAAAAAAGTCGTGAATTGTGCGCGGATTCGCCATGGTTGTCACATAAGTACCCACGGTTTCCCAATGAGCGGAGATACAAAGTATCGCTTGCGGTCTCGGGAGTCGTTGCGAAATCTTCTGCCATGCACTGCGAAAACGGTTTTCAGTGATTGCATACATCGGGTTTCCGTGACCAAGAAACAAAACCGGCATTCTATTTGGCATTCACTATCCTTTGTAAAAATGGCAGGGTGAGCTACCCTGCCTTTCATAGTACGAAGTAGATTGCAGTTCCGCTAACGAAGTAACACAATCTTCTGCGTCACAGTTTTCGACCCGGTTTGTAATCGCACAAAATAGATACCACTCGCAATATCTTTCCCGGTAAATCTGATTGAGTGACTCCCAGCAGTTTGGTGTTCGCGAACCAGTTGAGTCACCGTTCGTCCCAATAAATCCACGACATCGACTTGTACGTAACTTGCGGTGGGAAGGGAATAACCGATGGTAGTTGTCGCATTGAACGGATTCGGAAAAGCAGGGGCTAACGTTGCTCGAGTCGGAAGTTGGACACTACCCAATGGCTCATTAATCCGGGAGAAATTATCACAGCGGTAAATGCCTTGTTCGGTTCCCGCATAGATAACACCATCATTGGTTTGTACCAACGAATAGACTCGCGTACTCCCTAAACCGGTGTTTTGAGCTGTCCAGCTATTGCCTTGGTCGATGGAGCGGAAAATCCCCGCCCGACTGGTTCCGGCAAGGATATCGCCGTTTTGTAAAATCAAGAGAGAATAAATTACAGTAGCGGTTGCCAATGGTTCATTCGCTGTTACCCAAGTCGCGCCATTATCGGTTGATCGCCTCACATAACCACCCCAATCGCCGGAATAGATCGTACCGTTTCCGCTGCGTACAAGTGTTTCGATATCCATGGTTGGATGTATCTGCGCAATGGTGAGGCCATCGTCATCGGTGCGATACAGTCCGTTTTGGAGACCAATGAGCCAAGACGACCCCGACAACCAAAGAATCGATTTGGGTGGATTAGGAAGTTGTACCGTCAATTGCCAATTCTCACCGGAATTGAGCGAACGCCGCAACCAATAACTCATGGTCGCTAAATCGATTTGCGAACCAGCCAACACAACACCGGAAGGCGAAACACCAAAGCATTGAATCAAATGGTTTGTATTGGTGGTCGTGTAAACAGTAACCCAAGTACGACCAAAATCGAGCGACCGGTAAATGAACCGGTTACCAGCAAGCAAAGCTCCCGACGGCGTTATGGCGAGTTGGTACTGCCCACTTTGATCATCTAATGAATCGATCAGCCCCAGTGATGTAAAAAACCACCCTTCGCCGCGGTCGGAGGATTTATACATCGCTTGATTGGTAGCAAAAACGGTATCGCCAACTGCTAACAACTCTTCGACATAAGTATCCGGTCCGATTCCGCACCAATTTTCGCCGCGGTTGGTGGAATAGTAAACACCGGAATGATTGACGATTGGATTGCGATTGGGTAGAAA
>JAOTSC010000159.1 GCA_030247525.1 bacterium
CAGGATAGTATGACTTGCTCCGAATGGCTTACAGCATTTCTTGACGACCTTTCCTACCGTCGTAGCGGCAGTTCGCTTACCCGGAAGAGCTACCAGCACGACATTGAAGTGTACTTCCAATGGTTAGGTGATACTCCGGAGGCGAAAGTTGTCGCCGCCTCCGCCTACGATTTGCAACGCTTTTTTACCGCCCAAACCAAATCCGGTCTCAGCGCTCGAACCGTATCCCGCGGACGGGCGGCAGTTTCCTCATTTTATCGTTTTCTGCTGCGTCGCGGCATCGTCGAATCGAATCCAACGAAACCGACGAAAGTCGCCCGTCCCGACAAATCACTGCCGAAAGCGATTTCCGAAGCGCCGTTAAACCGAACCATGGACGAATTGTCTCCCACACTGACCCACCGCGACCGCTGGATCCTGGAAGGGCTCTACGGAACCGGATTGCGGGTCTCGGAGTTTGTTTCATTACGATTATCTGATTTACGGCCAGCCGAACAACGGTTGGAAGTGATTGGAAAAGGAGGAAAAAAACGTAGTGTACCGCTTTCCCAGAGTGCTTGGGAGGCATTAGAATCGTATCTTATAGAGCGGGGGTTGCTAACTCATGCCGGTATCGCTTCGGGGCATATTTTGACGGGTAAAACGAATAAACCGATTACAGCTCGCACCGTGCAGCGCCACGTTGCCGCACTGCTGGGCGGATTGCGGTCGGGGATGCCGGTGACGCCGCACCAGTTGCGTCACAGTTATGCCAGTCATTTATTGTCGGGTGGCGCCGAATTACGGGCAGTACAAGAGTTATTGGGACACACCCGCTTGGCAACCACGCAAATTTACACCCATTTAGACCCTGGACCGTTGCGGGAGTTGGTTCGTAAACTCCACCCGCGGGGCGGTTCAGTAACGAAGGAGGAGAAATGAATCTGCAGGTCACAGCTCGCCGTTTTCAATTGTCCGAAAAGTTAGAGAACCTTGTGCAAAAAGAAGTGCACGATTTGGAGAAACACTTCGACAACATTCAGGATGTGAATGTCGTATTGACGACCGACCACGGTGTCCGCCATGTCGATGTGACAATCCATGTTCCGAATCATGTTATGAACAGTGAAATCGAAGGAGCTGAGCAGTTTATTACCCTCGTACCCACCGTAATGAAGAAAGCGGGAGTTCAACTCCAGCGCTACAAAGAGAAATTGAAAAAGCTGTAACGAATGAACGATTTAAATCCGAATCCAACTGAATCGAATCTAACCGCACAACAAATCCTCAATGAACTCGGCGACCGGCTGCAATTTCGGCTGGTTGCCGGGCAAGGGGGATTGTCGCGTCCGATTCGCGAGAAAGATTTAACCCGTCCGGGACTGGCACTTGCCGGATTCTTCGGGAATTATCGCTGGGATCGCATTCAGGTTTTTGGCAATACCGAAAATGAATATCTTCGCGGACTGCCACAAACCGAGCGGGCGGAACGGATTGCTAAAGTTTTCAAACTGAAGCTGCCGTTGGTTGTCGTTACCGACAATAACACTCCACTCAAGGAAATGTTATTAGCGGCGGATTTGGCGGATGTCCCGGTATTCACCACCAGTCTCTCGACTACTGAACTTAGCAGTATGCTTGTTACGGCACTCGATGAACAATTCGCCCCGGCGATGCAAACCCATGGAGTACTTGTAGATGTGTACGGTGTTGGGGTGTTGGTGACGGGCAAAGCGCGAGCGGGAAAATCGGAACTTGCACTTGACTTGGTCGAACGCGGTCACCGGTTGGTTGCCGATGACATCGTCGAAATATCAAAACGGATGAGTGGTGTCCTAATGGGACGGGCACCGGAACTCTTGCGCCACTTAATCGAAGTTCGCGGATTGGGAATACTCGACGTCGAGAAAATGTTTGGTGTTCGGGCAGTGCGATTTCAGAAGCGCGTGGAAATCGTTCTGGAATTGGTCAACGATCCCAGTGAAGCGGAAATCGAACGACTTGGGATCGAACTGAATGAGACTGATTTTCTTGGCATAAAGTTGCCGCATGTAAAATTGCCAGTGCTTCCCGGGAAATATTTAGCCGTCCTCGCAGAAATTGTTGCATTGAACTATCTTCTCAAACTACACGGTGTTAATACCGCCGTCGATTTTTCGCAGCGACTGAGTCAGGAAATCGAACGCAAGCGCGAATTACGAAATTATCTCAAGGGCGATTATGAATGAACCCCCGCTCGGTGTTGTAGTCACTCGCAATGAGTGGGGCGCGGCAATCGTTGAAGAGGTTACAGCAACTTGTTTCATCGATTGTGCGCTATTCGCAATGCAAGTCAATCCGGATACACCTGATATAACGCGCCCATCAACCCTACCCGGGCAATGTATCGTGTGGTTTGTCGATGCGCCGTGCAGCTCTGCCGAACGGGCAGTTCAGCGATGCATGAATCCGGAGGATCACATTTTCACCGGATTTTCCTTGCCCGTTTTGCTTTCATTTGCCACCAAACGCAAGCTGTTACCGTTGCAAGAATTGCTTGCTGCTTGCGAATCGGCGCACCTTCGCGGTCTCTCCCTTTCCTGACCCCCGCTTTGAGTTGGCAACCGTATCAAAATTTTATAAACTACGAGGATATTTAACCGGAGTTTCCGATGAAACGAGGCTTATCCTTTCTTGTTGTCTTCGCGTTTGTTTCGGTTGCGTTCACTGCGACGCTGCCGCTATCGGTGTTTCATTACAACGACGAACACTCGATGAATCTTCCCCAACCGACAAAAAACCCGGAAACCGGAAAGATTGATTCCATTGGCGGAATCCAGTATATCGCTGGACAATTGGCTGTTTGGCGGAAGGATGCGAAACGTTCGATTACCCTTGTTGCCGGTGATGAGTTTACCGGTGGCGCAATTTCTGCGTTGACGAAGGGTTCCGGTCAAGCGGACATTTTGAATCTAATCAAACCGGATGTGATGTGCGTTGGCAATCACGAATTCGACTATGGTATTTCGGCTCTGCAAGCGTTTCAATTCCGGTTGGATACCTCGATTACGTTAGCTTCGGCTAACCTGTTCGATAAAGTGAACAACAAGCAATTATTCGCATCGGGAAAGATTATCAAACGTGACGGGATAAAGATTGCTGTACTGGCATTGACATTGGAGGGATTGGCTGATGTAGTTCACCCGGATCGCCTCATCGATATCGAAGTTCAACCAGTTGTGCCCATCGCGAGGGCATTCGTCGAGAAGATGCAGCCGGACGCCGATGTGATTATCGCCGTAACTCATCAAGGTGCAGTTGAAGATAGTCTCTTAGCGATGCAAGTACCGGGATTTGATCTCATTGTCGGCGGGCACTCCCACACCCTAATCAACCGAGATTGGTTTGTGAATGGGACGCGCATCGTACAAGCAGGCAGTTCTGGCCGCTACTTGGGGCGAGTTGATTTACAAGTCGATACCGAGAACAATGAGGTTGTAAGTTCGACCTACAAGGTTGTTCCGATTGGCAAGTCCTACCGTACACCAATGGATCCGAAAGCAATTCCGATTTTACGCGCGCAGGAAGTATTAGTAAGCAAGGAACTCGATCAACCATTAGGAAAACTCGATGGGGATTTCATCCGGGTTTACGACGGCGAATCGAACGTCGGAACATGGGTGTGCGAAGCTCTGCAAAGCTACATGAAGACGGATATCGGGTTGTATAATTCGGGAGGTATCCGGGTCGATGTTTTTGCCGGAACGATTACCAAGAAACAACTCTGGCAGCTTGAACCCTTTGGCAACAGCATTGCAAAGGCAACAGTTACTGGGGCCGAGTTGAAGAGAATGTTTGAGTATCGCGCTACCGTCGAAGGGGATTTTATTCAGACCAGTGGTGTGACTGTTACGATCAAAAGCGGTCAAGTCACTGATCTCACAGTGAATGGGGTTGCTTTCGATCCGGCAAAGATATATTCGATTGCGACCAATAGTTATGTGACTGCGCAATGGGAGAAGTACTTTGGCTTTCCACTGGGACAATCTAATGTGGTAGATATGGGAACACCGACGAAAGAAGTCCTTATGCTGGATATTGAAGCAAAGAAAACAATTGTACCGCATGTAACCGGTTGGTGGAAAAAGTCCGAATGAACCGTATTTACAAGTTATGCGTTCTTGCTTTGAGTGTTGCTTGGGCATGGGGTTCGTTCGCACAAGTGGTTAGCGATACGCTTGGCAATCCCGTTTTGCCTGTAGTGAAACCGGAGATTGTCAGTACTAGTAAGAATTGGTCGAAGTTCTTCGAAGACCGCAAAGGAATGCCGATAACGACCATCGTACTCCATGCGAGTTTTGATCCCAAGCACCCGGAAGACTTAACCTATCGTCGGATGAAGAAAATCTGGGATCGCTATCACGCATCAGTTCATTTCGTTATCGAACCGTCTGGTAGAATAATCGAGATGGTTCCAGTAACCGAGGCCGCGATTCATGCGACTCGCGCCAAACCGAATCATAATCCTTTCTCAATCGGTATCGAGTTGCTTCATGTTTGGAATGGAGAAGGAAGTGAGCGTCGGGCATATTCGCTGAAGCAACTTGCAGCTTGCCGTCAATTGATACAATGGCTGAAATCAGAGCACTCGATTAGCAAAGTAATAAGCCACCGCGCGATTGCTAAGAACGGAAAGAAAGACCCGAATATGACGCCGGAAGAATGGAAAGTTGCGTCCGATGAAGCGCCGTTTCCCGATCCGTGGCCGCGTTCCGAAAAGAGCTGGATGCCTGATCCAAAGGATCGGTAGGACATTGTGTATTGGTGTTAAACAAGCATTGCTTGAGATCCTGGTTGAGTTATTTTGATCGATAAGTTGGTACATCGAGTCCGAGAGGAACTTCGCAAGGGTATCGTAAAAAATATCCTTTGGTTGTATCTCGTCCATATTGTGAACTATTTAATCCCCTTGATAACGATCCCCTACCTCACACGAACCCTTGGTCGAGAAGGGTGGGGCGTCTTTGCGTTTTTTCAGAGCTTTGCCCTCTACATAACGTCGATTGTCGATTTCAATTTCATACAATCGGGTACCCGCGAAGTATCGCGCTTTCGCGATGACAAATGGAAACGCAGTCAAATTGTCGCCGGGGTAATCGGAGCAAAACTGCTTTTGAGTGTTGGGTTACTCCTGATTTGCATCCCCCTACAACAACTTCTAACATCGTTTCGTACCAATCCGTTAATTTTCTGGATGGGGATCGTCTGGGCAATCTCTTTGGGATTTAGTTTCGTTTGGTACTTTCAAGGGATGGAGAAAATGAAATGGGTTGCTTTGCTTGATTTTCTGGCAAAAGGACTTGCGACCGTTGCGATTTTCTTTTTCATTCATGAACCGGACGACGTATGGTTGGTGTTTCTTTTCTATAGTATCGCGAACATTGTTTCGATGCTGTTTGCCGCGATGTTGGCTTATCGGGAAATGCCGTTTGTCTTGCCGACGATAGCGCTGTCATGGCAAATGATACGATTGGGACTCACGTTGTTTTTCTCACGAATGTCGATCAATTTTTATTCAACGGCAAATGTGTTTGTACTCGGTTTGTTTACATCACCGGCTCAAGTGGGTATCTTCGCGGGTGCCGATAAACTTGGAAAAGCGTTTTGCGCAATAACAGCACCAATTACCTATGCTACATTTCCTCGTATGAGTCATACATTAGTCAGAAACAGAGACGAAGGCCGGAAGCTAATCATAAAGAGTTCCTTGTTGATGTTCTCCTCGAGCGCAGTTCTTTCTTTGTTCAACTTTGTTATTGCACCCTATTATACAAAATACTATTTAGGAGCTGGTTTTGAAGAGGCGACCGAAGTACTTCGCTGGCAATCATTGCTCATTTTAACCGGCGCAATGAGTAATGTCTTCGCAGTGCAATGGTTGTTGCCGCTTGGTTTTGATAAAATGTATAACAGAATAACAATCATCTCTGCGGCCGCACATATTGTATTGGCTGCTTGGTTAGCAACGCGGTTTGGAGCAGTAGGGATGGCGTGGACTGTGATTTTAACTGAACTACTTGTTGTAATCTGTACGTTGTTTGTATTGTCGAAACGCAAGTTGCTTCCTTGGAATCCACAAGCCCTTCATGAGAATACGAATGAATCAAATGGACGCTAAACTATTCTCATCGTTTGCAGAGCGGATTAGTAATACAGCCGAAAATGAATTGACTACCAAGATGATGCAGTTGTCTTCGGTCGGAGTTGACGTCATCGATCTGGTGAATGTGCCATGGTTTGAAAATGGTTTACGGTTCGATCCGAAACTAGTACCGGAGTTGTATCAAGCTGCTGCAACGACCGTACAAACCTATCATCCCGATGCAAAAGGGAAAATCGAACTTCGCAACGCAATCGCCGCATGGTATCGCCGACGTGGCGTTACGGTTTTACCGGAAAACATTGTTATCACACCCGGCACCAGCCTCGCTTACTTCTTGTTGTTTCGGATGTTCAGCATCGATCAAGGGGAGGTGATGTGTCCCGAACCAAGTTACCCGTTGTTCGACGACATTGCTGAGTTATCGGGATTGCAAGTTCGTAACTATCCTTTGGAAGAATCGAGCGGGTGGCGAATTTGGGCGGATCGGATTAACAACAGAGTGACTAAGGATACCCGGGCAATCTGTTTGGTTTCGCCGCATAATCCCACCGGAGCAGTTCATTCTGAAGCAGAGTTAACTGAACTGAGCGAAGTATGCCGCCGCCATCAATTGCCGGTAATTTTCGATGAAGTATTCTCCGAATTTCGTTTCACAGAAGCAGGAAAAGTAAATACAACGCCACTGCCTCGTCCGACTGCTATCAACAGTTACCCATTGTCGTTTTTGTTGAATGGCTTCTCGAAAGCATTGGCAATGCCTGGGCATAAGATTGGTTGGGTTGTCGTCGACGGAACCGATAGCGCAGCAGTGAACAAAGCGGTCAAAGCACTAACCTATCTCACAGACACGTTTCTCCCTGTCAGTGAAATTGCGCAGTCGTTTGCAGCAAACGTGTTATCGCTTCGCGATGGATTGACTGCCGATGATACTTCCCGTATGATAGCCGAGCTGTTGGCGATTCGCCGGAGCATTGTCATTAATGAATTTGCGAATGATCCCCGATTTGAGTTTCATCATCCGGCCGGGGGAGTGTATTTTGTCGTTGCATTACCGTTTGGTTTACACGCCGAGGACGTTAGTGTTGGGTTGTTGGAGGAAGAGCACATCTTCGTTCATCCGGGATTTTTTTACAACATTCCCGGCGAACACATTGTGTTTACGTACATCATGGAATCAGAGCGTCTAAGGTCTGCCATCAAGACAGTTCATCGTTACTTGTCGAATCGAATCCAGTGAGAAAAAATGAGCAGTATCATTACAATATTCGGAAAACTGACGAACAAACTCTTGCAGCCATTGGGTGCGAAAATTCAGCGGTTGCCAGCGGACTATTACGGTTTGCACGTGTATGATGTAACGGCTCGACCGAGTAACCCTAAGTATTTAAACATTGGCTCCAATGATTTCCGACATCCTTACTGGCATAACCTTGACCACCCCACTGCATTTGAGGGATTTGCCCGTAACCAACGCGACAA
>JAOTSC010000160.1 GCA_030247525.1 bacterium
AAGGCGTTCCAAGCGCGTCTCCGAACAGTTCGCGAAATCAATTCGCGGGCGTTAGAAACCGTTCGAGTGATCGTAGTCACGAAGTTTCACCCGGTATCGGAGATGCAACAGGCGATTGCCGCTGGAGTGACTGAAATTGGTGAGAATCGGGTACAAGAGGCAGCCAGCAAGAAAAGTGAGCTTGCAGGCTCCCATTTACGTTGGCATGGCATCGGACAGTTGCAAACGAACAAAGCGAAAACCGCGATTGAGGTCTTCGATGAGTTACATGGGATCGACCGGATCGAATTAGTTGATAAACTCGGTCGCGCCTCCGCGGAATTGCAGAAAACGGTTGCATGCTATTTGCAAGTGAATGTTACCGGAAAAGTTGGACAAGGCGGTTGTAGTCTAAGCGATATTCCCCGGTTATTGGATAGTATGAATGGCTATCCATTTCTCAAACCGGTTGGTCTAATGTGTATCGCATCGCTCGAAGAAGAAGTTGGAGTAGTTGGCATTCGTAATGAGTTTGCCGCTGCCCGCAGTTTGCGTGACCAAATGATCACCGAACAACGACTACCCGAATATGCCGGATTATCGATGGGGATGAGCGGCGATTGGGAATATGCTATCGCCGAAGGGGCAACGCTGATCCGTATCGGCACAGCCATCATGGGTAATCGAAGTTAGGTAGGTTCGAATCCGCTCCGGAATTCGAGTACCATAGTCAATCAATACAAGGAACGATAAAACCATGCGACTATCTGTGCAGGATATTCGAAGACACAATTTCAGCCGTAAGATGCGCGGGTTTGACCCCATCGAAGTTGGCGCATTCCTTGAATTGGTTGCACAGGAAATGGAACTCGCCCAACGCGACGTAACCGACACCCGGGTGAAATTACAAGTCGCTGAAAGCGAATTGGACGAATTCCGGAAGCGGGAGAGGGCGTTGCAGGACGCACTAAAACATGCCCAAGAAGCGTCTCAGCAGATGATAGATGCGGCAAAACGACAAACTGATTTGTTGATGCGGGAGGCGCAATCCGATGTCGAACGGGAGAAGTGGAAAGGCCAGCAAGAGATATTGCGGCTACAGGATGAAGCAGTAAAATTGCAATTACAGAAAGACCACTTCCTTCGCCGTATTCGTCATATTTTGCAAGCAGAACAAGAGTTGTTAGAAGTGTTGGCGACTGAGTCTCCGTTGATTGAGGCTATCCCGGTAGTAACCACCGAACCGCAATCCGATTGGACATTAACCCCGGTAGATACTCCAGTAGAAGAAAATGGCAGAAAACGCACCACAGGAAAGCCGAGTGCGCGAAAGACAGTAGAAAAAACCGATGAGTAACGAGAAACATTACAAGAAAGCCGAAGTACGACCCAATTTTCCTCCAATGGAGGAGAAATGGCAACGGGTTTGGGAAGAAAAAAAACTGTTCGACGTAACGAACGAAATCCATGAACACGACGATCCGTGGGTTTTCTTCGATGGGCCGCCCGGCACCAACGGGTTACCTCACGTCGGACACATGATGCAATCCGCATTGAAAGATGTTTGGCCGCGATTTTGGACGATGCGTGGTCGTAAAGTCATACGCCGCGCAGGATGGGACACCCACGGCTTACCGGTCGAATTGACCGCGGAAAAAGAACTTGGCATTCAATCGAAACGTGGCATCGAAGAATACGGCGTACAAAAATACATCGACTACTGTCGTCAGACGGTCTTTCGTTACAAATCGGAATGGGAGACCGCGATCCGCCGGATTGGCCGGGAAATCTCCTTGGATGACGCGTATGCTACCTATCGTGAACCATACATCTTAACGAACTGGTGGTTCCTCCATCGCGCGTGGCAGACGCAAATCAACGATACCGGCGATTTGCAATACAGCGCGAATCCGATTCCCGGGTATCGCCGGTTGTTGTATCGCAATTACCGGATTCTACCGTATTGCTGTCGTTGCGGCACTGCGCTGGCAAATTTTGAAGTGTCACAAGGGTACAAAACCGTTGCCGATTTGACGCTGTTTGCGAAATTCCGCACCTTCGACGATCCCAATACTTTCTTTGTGGCGTGGACGACAACCGCATGGACACTGCTCTCCAACGTAGCGCTCTGTGTCGGTCCCGAGATCGAATACGCCATCATCGAATTGAAAGCCGACTCGAATGCCGGAAAAGCAGGCGAAAAACTTATCATCGCAGTGGAACGGCTGGAAGCGCTCAAAGCATATATTCCCCATTACGAAATCGTTGGACGCAAGACCGGCGCTGAGTTATCGGGTACGAAGTATCATCCGCTATGGGATTGGCAACGTTCCGATAAGGATCATTTCGTGATCGCCGATTCTTATGTAACAACCGAAGATGGTTCTGGGATCGTCCACCTTGCTGCCTACGGTGAGGATGACTATCGCTTGATCCGGCAGTATGGTCTCTCGCTGGTACAAAACGTCGACGAGAACGGTTTTGTTGTCGCTACGATCCCGGAATATGGCGGACGGTTTTTCAAGGCGAAGAATGAAAAGGGCGACACTCTACTCGACCTTGACGTCTTGAAAGACCTGCATGGTCGCGGACTCTTGCTTGCTAAAGAAAAAGTCGAGCATGAGTATCCGTTCTGTTACCGCTGCGATACGCCGCTCATGTACTATGCCCGCGCCGGTTGGTTCCTGCGGATGACCGATTTAAAACCACGCCTACTCGAAGGGAATGCTTCGATCAATTGGCAGCCAGAACATATTCGCGACGGTCGGTTCGGCAATTGGCTCGCCAATGTGATCGACTGGAATTTCACCCGTGAGCGGTATTGGGGCAGCCCTCTCCCCATCTGGACGAATCGACTACCCGGCGACGCCGAGCAGCTTTATTGTATCGGTTCGCTGGCGGAGCTAAAACGATTGGCAATCGATCCGATCCCGGAGAACTTCGATTTACATAAACCGGCCATTGACGAAATTCGCATCAAGCATCCCGAATCCGGAGAAATTCTGTTCCGTGAAAAATTCGTGCTCGATAGTTGGTTTGATGCCGGTATGATGCCGTGGGGTCAGTGGGGTTATCCGAACGAACCCGGTTCGGTGGAACGGATCGACGGATTCGACCGTCAGTATCCGTGCGATTTTATTTGCGAAGCAATCGATCAAACCCGCGGTTGGTTTTACACGTTGCTCGCCTGTTCTGTCATCTACCGAACTACGGTAGAAGCGGAAAATACAACGCTACCCGAAGGAGATAAGAAAAAAGTTCCACCCCATTCGAGTTACAAAAACGTCATCTGTACCGAACTCGTCGTTGACGATAAAGGTCTCAAGATGTCGAAGTCGAAGGGGAATGTGATCAATCCGGAGAAGCTGTTCAATAAGTGGGGCGCTGATCCGGTGCGTTGGCAATTCTACAGCTCGAATCCGTGGGCGGTAAAGCGGTTCGGCGATGCGACCATTGAGGAAGGTTTACAACAAGTCCTCCTGCCGGTCTGGAATGCCTATGTGTTTTTCACGACCTATGCTGAAGCGGATGATTGGCATACTGAGCAACGAACCGATCAATTGACTCCGATGGATCGTTGGATTCTTTCGCGCTTACGGCACTTAGTGGAGACCGTCACATCGGCATTAGAGAATTTCGATGTCGCTCATGCCGCCGATAGCTTCGCATCGTATCTTGATGAGTTGAACAATTGGTACATTCGCCGCAGCCGACGGCGGTTCTGGAAGAGTGAAAACGATGGCGATAAAAACGCTGCGTTCACGACCTTACATACCGTTCTCCATACGCTGTCGCGGATGCTTGCGCCATTTGTACCACACCTCGCCGAAGAGATTTATTCCGGGATCGCATTAACGGAACCGGAGAACAATATTCGCGAATCGGTACATCTTACGAAATGGATGGACGCCAGCGAATTACCCGACCGTGACGAGAAGTTGGAACAGCAACAAAAGAAGTTGCGCGAAGTCGTTACGATGGGACATAATCTGCGGCAGAACCAAAATTTGCGGGTTCGACAACCATTAGCCGAATTGAAAGTATTTCATAATGCCGACGATTCCAGTGAATTGAAAGTATTGGAAGAAGAGTTCGGGATCATTCGCGAAGAGCTAAACGTTAAAACTGTGACGTTTGTTACGACTTCCTCCGAATTGGTATCGTTTAGCGCAAAACCGAATTTGAAATTACTTGGTCCGCGCCTCGGCAGTAAACTCAAAGCGTTTGGCGAAGCGGTGAAAGCGTTGCCAACGGAGGAGCTGGCGAAAGTCCGTGCCGGGGAAACGATTACGGTTGCCGGAGAAGCGATCACCAACGCCGATTTATTGATAGAGTGCGTTGCTGCGGAGGGGTGGGTCGCGCGTGCCGATGGCGATTGGATCGTCGCATTGGATACCCGGCTAACCGACGAACTTCGTGGAGAGGGATTTACCCGGGAAATTGTCAACCGGATTCAAAATACCCGGAAAGACATCAATTTAAACGTATCGGATCGTATCACAACGAAATTGTCGGGATCCGATTATCTCAAATCTTTGCTCGATAATCCAGTCACGATTTCGTATCTCAAGAATGAAACCTTGAGCGTTCAAGTGGAATACGTTTCAGCATCCGGCAGCGACGCCAGCGGGCATGTCGGTACACCGGAGATGATTAACGAAGAATGGGTCGGTTGGGAGATATCCCGCTCCTGATTTTCGGTAGGACGGACACTCTTGTCGGTCTTGGTACCGGTATGATAAACCACAGTTTCATCAGTTCAACGTATTATGTAAGATGGCACTTGGTTACATTGATTTCCGCCAGCGAGATAGTGGCAATCAAACGTAGCAATAAACTTTGAGTTTTTCAGTAAAGTTGTTATGGCGGTTGGACTTAGTTAGGTGGGTGTTTCCCGCCCATCGCAGTTGAAAGGGGAATATATTATGACAGACAAGAAACCTCGGTTGTACAAGCCGGAAGATGCACCGCATTTCAAGCAGCTCTTGATTGAACGTCGAACCAAGATTTTGAAGGATCTCGGCTTCATCGAAGAAACTGCGATCAAGAATTCCTTGCAAGACTACACCGGCGATCAATCGACCTATTCGTTTCACATGGCGGATCAAGGCACTGACGCCCAAGAACGGGAAAAGGCAATCATGTTTGCCGGACGCGAAGGCAAATACTTGACCCAAATCGATTCAGCACTCAAGCGGATCGAAGATGGCACGTATGGTGTTTGCTCTACAACCGGCCAGCCGATTGAATATGCCAGGTTGGAAGCGATTCCTACCACGACGAAATGTGCGGCTGCCAAGTTATCGGAAAATGAGCGATTGTGATTGATGTGAAGACTGTAGTTAAGAATACTCCGAAAGCGGCAGTGCTTTGGTATCTGTTCGCATTGGTTTGGATTGCCTTGGATCAATGGACGAAGTATCTGGCAATTCACCATCTGAAAACCATCGCATTCAAACCGCTGATGGGCGACCTCTTGCGGCTCAGCTACGCGGAGAATACCGGGATGGCGTTTAGTATCTCGATTTTTCCGCCCGTGGTTTTATTGTTGGTGAACTGCATAGCCGCAGTTGTGATCGCAGTGATTATATGGCGAGTTCCGCTTGGTTTTGTGAAATCGGGAGCGCTTGCTCTCATCATGGCAGGCGCGTTGGGTAATGCTATCGACCGGTTCCGGTTTGGTTATGTGGTCGATTTCATCGACGCCGATTTTCCCGATTTCATTATGCACCGATGGCCAATCTTCAATCTTGCCGATAGCGGCATCTCCATCGGTGTTACTTTGTTTGTTCTGTTGGTTTTACTGGAAAAACCGAGTCCTGAATCAAAACCGCTCGCGACGAAAGTGTCCGATCCAACCTCATGAAAAAAAACTTTTCATTTCTAATCGTTTTCCTTTTCCTGCTGGGTACAGCAAGCTTCGCCATCACAATTCCTCCGAAGCCGGCAGGCTTTGTCAGTGATTTCGGCAAAGTCATTGATGATGCTCAACGCACACGGATTGAGCAACTTTGCGCGAGTGTTGAGAAACAATTGGATGGAATGGAGATTGCGGTCGTAACAATCCCAACCCTCGATGGTTCAACGATTGAAGAAGTTGCTGTCAAAGTATTTGAACAGTGGAAAATCGGCAAAAAAGATAAAAACAATGGTGTTCTACTCATCGTCTCGGTGAAAGAACGCCGAGTGAAAGTCGAAGTCGGATACGGTTTAGAACCAATTCTCACCGACGGAGTTGTCGGTGAATTGCTGGATCGCGGTTTCGTCAACACCTTCCGCTTGACCCAAAATTATGGTGAAGCGGCATATAACACGGTCACCTTACTTGCACTTCGCGTCGCAAAGATTGAAGGAGTTAAGCTCGAGGGGGTGTCTCCGCAAGCGGCAAAACGTGAAGAATCGGGCAAGAAGCGCGTTCCTTCGTGGTGGTGGATTATTTCGTTCTTGTTAATTTTCTTTTTCCGGCAGAAACGCGGTGGGATGTTCTGGTTCCCCGGCGGCTTTGGCGGTGGTGGTGGGTTCGGTGGCGGCGGTGGTGGTGGATTTGGCGGTTTTGGTGGCGGTATGTCAGGCGGTGGCGGCTCTTCCCGCAGTTTCTAATGTAGTTTTTCTCATTCGGTACGAGTGATAATCCATTTGTAAATGGAATAGAAGGATAAGTTCAATTGGATAATCTCATGACCCGTTGGTTTCGCAAATCGGCACCTTTGGAAGAACGGTTGCGAATCGTTACGGAACGATTCCAGCAATCGTTCGGTCCCTCGCTTCGCTGTATTCTGCTCTACGGTTCAGCACTGGGGACAAATTGGTCGTCCGAACATTCTGATGTAAATCTGGTCGTCGAATTCGATCAGGAAGATACCGCAGCGCTTGATTTAGCTGTCGGACTCCGGCCGATCCTCCAACAGCATAACATCAATTGCCAATGGTTTAACAAGGATGGCATTATACGCGCAGCTGATGTTTTTCCCATCGAACTACTCGACTTGAAGTTGCATCGCAAAGTATTGTTCGGCATCGATCCGATGGAAGAGGTTGCGATTTATCCCTCCGATCTTCGGCTCGCTTGCGAACGATTGGCACGTGAGCGGTTGTTGACTTTGCGTACCAGTTACATTGCGTGTGCCGGCGACGAGAAGCTATTGCGTTCTTTGCTGTTAAAATCAGCGCCGACTTGGAGCGCGCTATTCCAAGCAGTGCTGTATCTAACCGGAACGCCGGTTCCAACGGACTTACGGGAACGGGCAGCCATCGCGTGCGAGAAACTTGGCTTCGAAGCCGGCGCGTTCCTTGCCCTATATGAATGGCGTATTGCGCCCAATAGTGGCGATAGCGCATTCCTGATGCAATTGTTACGAAGCTATGTTCGCTCCGTAAAACAATTAGTAGAGTTTCTCGATCAATGGAGTGAAGTATGACAAATACACTTTCTTTCCCATTTCGTAAGCAACGCGGTGCCGCACTCGTTTGGGTTATCGTGGGCATCGTTCTCTTTATCGCATTCTTGCTTTTCGGATGGGTACAAAATAAGTATAACGGCCTGGTCACCTCGGATGAAGGGGTGAAAGCGGCATGGTCGCAAGTTGAGAAC
>JAOTSC010000161.1 GCA_030247525.1 bacterium
GCTTTAAAGGTGAAGCTCGTTACCGGATCAGTAGTTATACTACCCAAACTCGACATGTAAGGTGCTTGGGCAAATGCATAGGAAGCGAACATTAAAATGATGAGTATGATTCGCATGATTGTTTCTCTCCAGTTAACCCAGATTCAAATAAAGATAAGAAAATATTGAGGTTACTGTTACAAAATACGACATGTTTTGTCGATTTTCTGTGATTGAGTCACACGAGCTATGCAATCGTTTCCAATCGAATCAAGCTAAATACTAACACATCAAGTAGTTACCACTCGACCTTGGTACCCGGCTTCATCCTCTTAGAGTAGACAATATCATTACTTATCAAATATTAAATTTAGTGCTACAATATTAACATCCCAATTAACGATTTTTGTTCGATGTACTGACGGGGAGTCATTCGAATGGAGTGTGACATGAAATCAATCCTTGACCCCGTTGGGTAAGAGTCTTGGAAGTAGTATCTTGCAACGATGGAAACTCACACAACACCCAGTCAAATATCCAGACAGCCGCTTCTATGGCTGATTGGCGGGCTTTTACTTCTTGCTGTTTACCAGCTTGCCCGATTGGTCACCGGCCTGCAGCCGGGCGATGGTAGCGAATTAGGAACCGTAGTTCGGTTTTTTGGCGTTGCCCACCCTACCGGATACTCGCTTTATACAACCCTCGGAAGACTCTTCTTCCACTTTGCTCGCGATGGTCAACTTGCAGTCGCCCTATTAACAAGACTTTGCTGGATCGCCGCTGTTGTGATGCTGGTTTATCCCCGCAACACCTACAAACTCACGGTGTCCGGTGCGATGTTGCGACTTGCTTGGGCGTTGTTTGCGTTCGAGTGGACCGCTTCGATGCAAATGGCGTACGCGGAAGTGTATGCCCCTTTGTTTCTGTTACTCGTTGTTGCAATCCGTTGGCTGACGAATCCTGCTACCGCATTACTTGGCGCATTTTTCGCGGCTTTGGCAATCTCCCATCACTGGTTGGGATTGGGCATTCTACCGATTGTAGTGTTTGGTTATGTTCAATGGCGCAGAATCGGTGATAATCGTTCGTTGTCGCATCTTGGTGTTTATGTGGGCACGTTTCTGTTGGGACTCACCCCTTGGCTCATCTATGGCTTTCGCGGCGATCCCTCGATTCCCGCAAGTTGGGCGGCGATTTCGACTTGGCCGGAAGTCTGGAAACACATCACCGGAAATCAATATCTCGCTCAATCCGGTTGGTCTTTTGAGACTGTTTTTGCCAGCGATTTCTGGTTGAAGAAGTTTGTGTCCAGCATTGGTCTATTCGCAATCCTGTCCGCATTACTACTCGTATTCAAACTGCGGGATTGGCGTGCGCAAGGTCAAAGTGTGTTGCGCGAAGCGGGCTTCTGGCAAAGCGTTGCTGAATTTTGCGGACTGACCATTTTTTTATTGCTGTATCTCGGTTATCCAATTCCCGACCGTCAAGGCTACCAAGCCGGTGCGGCAGTCATTGTGCTACTCTGGGGATTACGGGGTTTGTTGTTTGGACACGAAATAATCGAAGTTAAAAAACCGAAACTGGTTATTCCCCTGACAATCCTTTTCGTAATCGTTACGGGGTATAGTTTCCTCTTGCAGGAAAGACGTACTACCAATCAAATCCGGGAACAGGTTTCGCTACGTGAGCAGTTCGCAAATGCTGTGTTTAATCGGTTACCGGCGGGAACGATGTTGCTTGCCGGTGGTGATCACACAACATTTGGTTTAATCGCAGCAGAGTTATCGCGAGGAGAAGGAAAATCGGTCACGATCTTGGATCGATATGTTCGACGGTCGGAACTCATCCGGCAATTGGATCGACTCCCTGCAATTCAAGAATCATTCGACGATCCCCGCTGGATGCTTGCCGTTGGTTACAAAGGCCCGTTGGGAATTCTTGGCGATCCTTTCTCCAGTGGCCATGATGGCGAAGCGTTTCGCTTTCAATTACAACAGCAACGGTTAAGTAATCCCGATTTCTTGAAAGGTCTCGATATCGTTCCGCGAGGCGTTTACTACCAGATTCGTCGGCCGGGTGAACCATTGCTACCGGAAATTGTTTTTCCTGTAACAATTGGCGATTCGGAAGACCCGCTACGATTATCGCTGTATTGGTTGCAACAATCGTGGGCAAAATCGACTCTTAGTACTGTACAAACGATTGGACATGAGCTGATTCGGGTTCACCGGGCGGATTTATTAGCGGAATTTGGTGTCCATCTGCGCGGTAGAGGTTTACTTAGCGAATCCGAATGGTGTTATCGTAAAGCAATGGATTACTATCCACCGGGCAGTGAAAAACAAATGCAACTTGTTCATTCCATTGCGAATCTTTACCGTGACCGGGGAAATGCCGCATTAGCCGCCAATAATCGGGAAGTCGCATTAGAACAGTTTCAAGCAGCATTAACAATCGAACCGGAACACTTAGCAACCTTGCGCAATGTTGGCTTGTTGTTGCTAACCGATACAAAAAACTTTGAGCAGGCATTACCAATTCTACAAAAGTATTTAGCCCGACAACGCGACCCGCAGATAGAAGCGTTATTAAACGAGGGGGGGAAAATGCTGATCACTCTTCCCACTCCTAACAAAGCGGGGAATTGATGTTTGTCGATTATGCGACGTTACGAATCCAAGCGGGGAAAGGCGGCGACGGCTGCGTCAGCTTCCGCCGCGAGAAGTTTATCCCGAAAGGTGGTCCCGACGGCGGCGATGGCGGCCGTGGCGGCGATGTTGTATTCCTGGTCGATCCAAATCGCTCCACGTTGCTCGATTTCCGCTATGTAAAGCATTATGAAGCGGAAAACGGAAAACCAGGTTCGGGAAACCAGATGACGGGACGCGATGGCAAAGATATCGTGATTCCAGTGCCGCCAGGCACACTCTTCCGCGACAAGAACAGCGGGGAAATCATTGCCGATTTAACCGAACCGGGACAACGTTGGGTAGCGGCTAAAGGGGGGAAGCCGGGTCGCGGGAATGTCAATTTTGCAACTCCGGTCAATCAAGCACCGCGCAAAGCTACCTTGGGCAAGCCGGGCGGTGAATTGGAATTGGTGCTTGAGTTAAAACTTATCGCTGACGTTGGATTGGTTGGGAAACCGAATGCCGGGAAATCGACACTGTTAGCTGCGCTCTCAGCTGCGCGACCGAAAATCGCCGATTACCCGTTTACCACTTTAGAACCGAACTTGGGTATCGTCAAGGTCGCCGATTACGCCAGTTTTGTGATGGCGGATATTCCCGGGTTAATCGAAGGGGCAAGTGAGGGAAAGGGATTAGGACATCGGTTTTTACGCCATGTTGAACGCACCCGTTTGTTGCTGTTTTTGATACCAGCCGACACCGAAGATCCCGCTGGGGAACTGGCAATGCTGAAAAGCGAGTTAGCGGAATATTCACCGGAGCTTTCGACTCATCCGGCGTTAGTCGCCCGCTCGAAGGCAGACTTGATTACCGCGGACACTCCGGCGTTTCCCGCCGATCTGACTTTTTCAGGGGTGACCCGCGAAGGGTTACAGGAGCTGACACGGGCAATCTGGAAACGGTTGGAAGAGATTCCCCGGGCGGTCGTTACATCACATTCTGGTGATTCTGACGAAGATGAATGAGCTGCAGGCATTAATCGCGTTGCTTTCGGTCGATGGCGTCGGGCCGCGACGATGTGCCCGGTTATTGTCGAAATTCTATACCGCCGAAGGGGTGCTTCATGCCTCCTACGACGATTTGTTGCATGTTGAAGACATCGGCGAAAATACGGCAAAATCGATCCTCTCCGCACGGAATTACTTTTCCGATGCGGAGAAGATTCTCGAAGCGGTAGAAAAACGCGGTTACGATATCATCACGTACTATTCACCGGAGTATCCGCCGCCGTTAAAAGAAATTGCCGATGCGCCGATTCTGTTGTACCGAACAGGCCCACTGCGACCGGATTGGACGAAATCGATTGCGATTGTGGGGAGCCGGTTAGCTACGGAGTACGGAAAAAAAGTCGCGTATCAATTGGCAGAGGAGTTTTCAGCGAGTGGTTGGGCAGTCGTAAGCGGAATGGCAGTCGGAATCGATGGGGCGGCTCATCGCGGTGCGCTGGCTGGATTAGTCGGAGGTACTGCCGGTGTATTGGGGTGTGGGTTGGATGTCGAATATCCCCCTCAACATCGCACTCTCTTTGCCGAATTACGGGAGCAAGGGTTATTGCTCTCGGAGTATCCCCCAGCAGTCCAACCGGATGCCCGCTTTTTTCCGCAACGGAATCGTATTATTAGCGGGATTACCCGGGGAACGATTGTCGTAGAAGCACGAGAGAAATCGGGGGCTTTACTGACGGCAGACTCTGCGCTGGAGCAAAACCGTGACTTGTTTGCAGTTCCGGGGATGATAACAGCGCCGATGTCGCGGGGGCCACACCGATTAATCCAAAACGGTGCGAAATTGATAACATGTGCTTCCGATGTACTCAACGAATATGACCAAGCGCTACGCGCGAAACCGCAACCGCTGGTGCACCGCGGGGAACTAACCGGATTGGAAGCCGTTCTATATCAACGGTTAGAGGGTTCGGCACTCAGTGCGGATTTTCTTGCCGAGCGCAGCGGCGCTGGAATCGGGGAAGTATTGGCAGCGCTAACGGCGATGCAGTTAAAAGGTTTGGTGGTTCAATCCGGTGGCGAATATCACTGTGTTGGGAGGTAGAGTCGGATGAGAAAGAAACTCGCAGTCTTCGGATTATTAATCGTTGCCCTTGGGTTGGCGTTTACTGCAGGGTATCGGGTGGCGCACAGCCAAGTCGACAAAGGGGGCTCGCTTACTTTCCATCTCCAGAAGTTCTCGGAAGTAATCGCGAATATCCGCAATAATTACGTCGAAGAACCCAACATGGGCGATGTCATCGAGGGGGCAATCAGCGGCGCCCTCGAAAAACTTGACCCTCACTCCTCCTACATTCCCGCGAAGGAAGAAGAGCGGATTGAAGAGCAGTTCAGCGGCAGTTTCGAGGGAATCGGCATCCAATTCATGATTTTTGAGAAGCTGTTGACAGTCATCGCTCCGATCCCGGGAACGCCCGCCGAACGAATGGGGATGCGGAACGGCGATAAAATTATTAACATCGACGGGAAAAGCGCTTACGGTATCAAAGAAGAAGAAGTATTCAAGCGCATCCGCGGACCCCACGGCTCGAAGGTAAAGTTAACCATTCGCCGCGAAGGGGTAGACACGCCGTTTGATATGGAAATCACCCGCGCGAAGATTCCTATCTTCTCGGTCGAAACCGCGCTCATGATCGATAAATCGACGGGCTACATTTTACTCAACCAGTTCACCGAAACAACCAGCAGTGAAATCGAACTGGCATTGGATTCGTTGGAATCGTTGGGCATGAAACGCCTCATCTTCGATTTACGGAACAATACGGGTGGTTTGCTCCGGCAAGCGGTGTTGGTTGCCTCGAAGTTTATTCCCGAAGGAAAACTAATTGTCTTTACGAAGGGCCGACAGGAGAGCTCGCGGCAGGATTACCGCTCGCTGCCCTCGGAAAAACACCGGAAGATGCCGGTCGTTGTGCTGGTAAATGGTGGTTCCGCATCAGCTTCGGAAATTGTATCCGGCGCAATTCAGGATTTGGATCGCGGATTAGTCATCGGCTCGACTACTTTCGGCAAAGGCTTGGTACAGTCTCAGGTACCGCTTCGCGACGGTTCAGTGGTTCGCTTGACGACTGCGCGTTATTACACGCCAACCGGACGATTGATTCAGAAACCGTATAAGTTGGGCGACCGGGATTCGTACCTCGACGCCGCAATGGATAACATGGACGACAGTGTTGCCACCGAGATAGATACGGTGAAGCGGGAGGAATTCCGCACCAGCGCCGGTCGCATTGTGTATGGCGGAGGTGGGGTTACTCCCGACGTGAAGGTTCCCCAGAATTTCCTGACGAACTCAAGTGCGCGGCTACGCAATTCACGGGTGATGATCGATCAAGCGCAGAAACTGTCACAACAGTATTCCGCGAAATACGGCAACAGCGTAGAAACGTTTATCGAGGATTTGAAAATCACCGATGCGATGCTGCTCGATTTGGTAAAGATTGCGAAAGATGCGAATCCAAAATTGGAAATCAAGGATGAGGATATCCTGAAGGATCGCGAATTTCTTGCATTAACCTACAAGGGGGAATTGGCACAAGCGGTGTTCAATTCACGCCAAGCGCGTTACCAAGTGACGATTCCAGGTGACGAAGTCGTCAAAAAAGCGATGACACTCTTTGAGAAGGCGGAGGAAATCGCCGCATTGCCGCGATAAGCAATATTCTTTAGCGAAAGGGATTTGGTAATGCTCAAGCTACCAATACCATTCCCAATCTTTCTGATGATTCTTCTTGTTCCGCTTGCCTTGTTTGCAGCGGAACCGGATAAACGACAAGCGATTGTCGATTCGTTAAAGAAAATTCCGGCAGTCGCCCCGCAAAATCCTGATCCATCGAGTTATCAGGATGAAGCGAGCGCCGGGATGTTCAAAGCGTTAAAGCCGGTACCTTCCGCGGACGAACCGTTAGATGAGAAGCGGGATTTAGTAAGCGGTTGGAGGATTCTGCTCGGGCTCGAACCGACCGAAGCGAAAATGAAAGTCCGGCAAAATCTTGCCCGGAAATCGTTATCGTTGCCCATTTCAATCCGGCATAGCGATAGCGGATATGAAGTGCTTGCCGGGAATTTTACGAGCATCGATGCTGCGAACCACGCCATCGACGAATGTAAACGACGGGGTTTTCCCAATGCGACCGTTGTTTCATCGCGCGTTTTGTTAGATACAAAAAACAGCGAGCCTGCTCCACAAACCAAGCGTGTCGAAGCTAAAGTCAGTAATTCCAGTCGCTATTGGCAGGTGCAAGTTAAAGTGCTCGATTCACGGGAGTCGGCAAAGACGGTGGAGCAGTCGCTGCAATCCGTCACAAACCGGGTGATCGATATTATCCCGAGTGAGAACAACCGTTATCGCGTCCGCGTCGGACGTTTCGACCAAAAAAACGACGCTGTCCGGTTCCGCGACTCCCTTCGCGCGAACGGTTACCCAGATGCTTGGATTACAGTACCGGAGCAACCATGAAGCAGTTCCCTTTCCATCGTTTGTCGGGGCAAACGCACCAAATCGTTGCACTACTCGTCACATTTATCCTCATCGTTACGCTATCGAATGCGGAACCGATTCCGGTCGAAAAATTCGATCCCGAAAAGAATGTCTCGGTAACAATCACATCGACGCCAGCCGAACTCCCGGAATCCGGTTCGGCAACCGTACGGGTGGTTATCTCGTTGCCGGAAGGGTATCACATTACGAGCCGCGAAAATGAGTTTTTCAATGTAACGACGCGCGATACGCTCGGATTGAAGTTTGGGCAATGGCAATACCCTCCCACCGTGAAGTATAAAGAGCAGGATGTCTATCAAGGGAAAGTCGTCGTTAAAGCAACGATGACAAT